>SVFJ01000001.1 GCA_015056925.1 Lachnospiraceae bacterium
AAATACAGGGCCCTGCCCTAACAACGAAAAAGCTGGTAAGCAGAAATGCTTACCAGCTTAAATTATGTTTGAAATTAATCTGTGAAGTTGTCGAAATAACCCTGAATGTGGATGATAGGAGTACCCTTATCACCTGAACCACTTGTTAAGTCACAGAGAGAACCAATTAAGTCTGTTAACTGTCTTGGTGTTGTACCCTGTGATGCCATATTACCAACAAGGTTAGCATCCTTCTGCTTGATGCTGTTGGAGATTGCTTCCTTTAACTCAGCACCGCTTAAGTTCTTAAAATCGTTATCTGCAAGATACTTAAGCTTTAACTCATTAGGTGTACCTACAAGTCCGCTTGTGAAAGCAGGAGATACTACCGGGTCAGCAAGCTCCCAAATCTTACCCTGAGGGTCTTTGAAAGCACCGTCTCCGTATACCATAACTTCAACATGCTTACCTGTCTTCTCAAGAAGCTGTGCCTGAATTGCCTCAACAAGGTCCTGACACTCTCTAGGGAAGAGCTTAATCTTATCTTCAGTAGACTTATTAGAACCTAATAAACCATACTTTGTGTTATAGCCGCTTCCGTTAACAGAAGCTGTAAGAATATCATCCATACCACATACAGCTTTAGCACCTGCTGCCTTAAGAAGACGCTTGCTTCTTGCTCTTGTATGGATATCACATGTTAATACACAGTCTGTATACTCTAAGATAGCAGTAGCCTGATTAGCGAAGATAATCTCAACCTCAGCACCTGCCTCTGTAATGATGTCAGAATAGTACTGAACGTAATCAACGCCTGTAAACTCATGCTTGTTCTCACCAAATAACTCACGATATCTCTCTAATGTTAAAACGTCTGTGTAAGGATTAATACCTGCCTCATCTAACTGGTCAAAAGTTAAAAGAGCATTACCAACCTCATCGCTTGGATAGCTTAACATCAAAACTACCTTCTTAGCACCCATTGCAATACCCTTTAAGCAGATTGCAAAACGGTTACGTGATAAGATAGGGAAAATAACACCGATTGTTCCGCCGCCTAACTTTGCCTTTACATCAGCAGCAATGTCCTCAACGGAAGCATAATTACCCTGTGAACGAGCTACAATTGATTCTGTTAATGCAACGACGTCACGGTCTCTGAAAGAGTATCCTTCACTTTCAGCAGCTTCCATAACACTGGTTACTGTGATGTCAACTAAATTGTCGCCCTCTCTGATAATTGGACAACGAACACCTCTTGATACGGTTCCTACTTTTCTTTCCATTTAACATACCTTCATTCATATTCATAGTATAGTTATGCATAGTTATTCATGCATATTGTGTTTTGAACTCAAAGAGCTCAAGTATCCGTGCGTCGTATAAAGTATCATAACACACGCATATTTTTTCAGGGTCTTGTCTAAGAACAATTGCCTAAAAAAATATATCCGCGTATATTATACATGGTAGACATGCATGTTGCAAGAAAATATTTGAAATTAGGGAAAAAAAGTCAATTTGTCGAATGTAGGTGAAATTGTAGTTACAAAAGTGCTATAATAGCTATAGATATTAGCAGATAAAGATGTGATAACTTTTTATTTATAAATATACATAGAGGAATAGAAGCATGAAATATACCAAAGGTTATTATTTTGTAAGAAATTTAGTAATATTAATACTGGTTTACCTTCTTTGCATAAAATGCGATACAACTCGAGAGGGCTTGACAGACACAGTGTCCCCTGTTTTGCATATACGCGAGGATATTTCGTATCTGACGCTAAATGAAGAATATGATATTTCGTATTTTGTCGAAAGTATTTATGACAGGTCAAATCTGACAGAAGCGTATTTTATTCTCAATCAGAGAAAGGATGCGATTTCCTTTAATACGGTTGGAGAGCATTCCTTTCTGATACAGGCACAGGACCGATATGGGAATATTAGTAACAAATATGTTTCGGTCATTGTGAATGATGTACCTAGTCTTGTAAATGTACGTGACAGACTGGTATTACAGGGAGAAGAATTTGATGCATTAAGAAATGTGCTTGCTGTTGACCGTATGGATGGAACCATTTCAGACAAAATCAAAGTAAATACCGAGGATTTGGATTGCAGCAGGATGGGTACTTATGAAATTACATATTCCATTACAGACAGCTGTGGTGCGACAAGTACAAAGAATGCAAGGGTTCTTGTATGCAATGAAACGCTTTATGAAAGACAGGCAGAGCATAAGCAGTATGGATTAACCAAGGAGGAGCTTGAAATATTACATGAATGCAATTACTTCCGTTATGAGGCATTACATGAGCCGGATTATGACAAAGCATTGGAGCTTACCTTACCTGCCCTTTTGAATTTGGAAAGTGACAAGGCAATTTGTTCAGGGGTGATTGCTTATATTTCGCCCGAATACATTTATTGCCTGTCAGTCGAACACGGAATGACAGATATGAGGGATGGTGCATATATAACATTTTTTAACGGTGAAAGTATATATGCAAGGCTTCCGTATATAAGGCTTGCATGTGACAATGAGATATCCTTGTTCCGGATTCCGGTTTCACTTATTCCGACAGAGGATTTGTTACAGCTTCGACAGATTAGCATTAATGATAATCCCTTTTATTACATGAGTATGGAAGAAGGAGAGCCGTTGGTATTGCACTGTGCGAATCTGGAGCCCGGAGAAATCACGGCGAAAGAAACAGAGGCAATTTTTGCATATGATTCTTTTGTTTGGCAGGATGAGGAGCTTGATAAAGATTATCAGTTCTATTGCACCTGTTTGTCAGCATATAGCGTATCACGTAAGGGTGAAAGCGGTACTGCGGTGATTGATTATTATGGCAATCTGGCAGGAATTGTATCCGTAACAGGTACGGTGGATGATGTCAGGAAGGACTACTATTTAAAGATTGATAAATTGGATGAATTTGAAGCAAGGATTGAACAATTGGACAGATAGTTTAAGAGAAAATTTCGCAATAATAACCTCTGTACAAATTATGTAAATGTGTTAAAATAAATCTATATGATAAGAGCGGGCAAAAGTAACTCATTTGCCCGTTTTATACGTTATGAGTTACTGATTGAAATTAGAGAAAGAGAGAAACTTACAATGGCGGAACTGACACCGATGATGAAACAGTATATGGAGACTAAGCAGCAATATCCTGACTGCATTTTGTTCTATAGACTCGGTGACTTTTATGAAATGTTTTTTGAGGATGCGATTACAGCGTCTAAGGTTTTAGAAATTACTTTAACGGGTAAGGACTGCGGTCTGGAGGAAAGGGCACCCATGTGCGGTGTTCCGTACCATGCGGTAGATACTTATCTGAATAAGCTGGTAACAAAGGGCTATAAGGTAGCTATCGGAGAACAGGTGGAGGACCCTAAGCTTGCTAAAGGGCTCGTGAAACGTGAGGTGGTACGAATTGTAACACCGGGCACGAACTTGAACATGCAGGCATTAGAAGAATCAAAGAATAATTATCTGATGTGTGTTACTTATTTCCAGAACGGAATCGGAATCTCGGTATCCGATATTACAACCGGTGACTTCTATGTAACAGAGGTTGAGGATTTAAGTAAGCTGCAGGATGAGATTTACAAATATATGCCGACAGAGATTATATGCAATGACGGCTTTATCATGAGTGGTTTTGATGTTGATGATTTGCGTAATCGTCTTGGAATTGCGGTATACTCTTTGGACGCATGGTATTTTGATGATGACGGCTGTCGTAATGTATTGATGAATCACTTCAAGGTGAATACGCTTCAAGGACTTGGTATAGAAGATTTTCCGGCAGGACTGATATCTTCCGGTGCCATGATGCAGTATTTGCTGGAGACACAGAAGACATCCTTAGAGCATATTACTCATATTACGCCGTATCTTGCAAGCCGTTATATGTTGCTTGACAGCTCTACCAGACGTAACTTAGAGCTTACAGAGACATTACGTGAGAAGCAGAAGCGTGGCTCTCTTTTGTGGGTGCTTGATAAGACCAAGACTGCCATGGGTGCAAGAAGACTTCGCAGTGATATTGAGCAGCCGCTGATTAATAAGGATGATATCAATGACCGTCTGGATGCAGTAGAACAGCTATGTGACAATATGGTGGGCAGGGATGAGATTCGTGAATATCTGAATCCTATCTATGACTTGGAGCGTTTGCTTGGTAAGGTCAGCTATAAGTCAGCAAATCCGCGTGATTTAATTGCATTTGCCAATTCTATGGAGATGCTTCCTCATATTAAGACTGTGCTTCGTGAATTTGATGCCAAGCTTTTGGTTGAGATTGAGAATGAAATTGACGGCTTGGAGGATTTATACCATCTGATTCGTGATGCCATTACAGAGGAGCCGCCTCTCACCATTCGTGAGGGTGGTATCATTAAGAATGGTTTTGATGAGAATGTAGATATGTTCCGCAATGCCAAGATGCAGGGTAAAAGCTGGCTTGCAGCATTGGAGGAAGAAGATAGAGAACGTACAGGGATTAAGAATCTCAAGGTAAAGTATAACAAAGTATTTGGTTATTATTTTGAGGTAACTAATTCCTATAAGGAGCTTGTGCCGGAGGATTATATCAGAAAGCAGACTCTTGTGAATGCAGAGCGTTATACCACTCCAAAGCTCAAGGAATTAGAGGATACAATTTTAAATGCAGAGGATAAGCTCAATACCTTGGAGTATGATATTTTCTGCAGAATCCGTGATGATATTGCAGCACAGCTTGAACGTATTCAGAAGACGGCAAAGGCTGTGGCGAGACTGGATATGTTTGCATCGCTTTCTATTGTTGCAGAGCAGAATCATTATGTTAGACCAACTCTTAATGATAAGGGAGTCATTGATATTAAGGATGGAAGACATCCTGTTGTTGAGAAAATGATTGACCATGATATGTTTGTGGCAAATGATACCTACCTTGATAATGGCAGACACTGTATTTCTGTTATTACAGGGCCGAATATGGCAGGTAAGTCTACCTATATGAGACAGTCTGCGATTATTGTATTGATGGCACAGCTAGGAAGCTTTGTCCCTGCAAAGAGTGCCAATATTGGCATTGTAGACCGTATTTTTACCCGTGTAGGCGCATCGGATGACCTTGCAAGCGGTCAAAGTACCTTTATGGTGGAAATGAATGAAGTAGCCAATATTCTTCGCAATGCGACTGCTAAGAGTCTTCTTGTGTTAGATGAAATTGGACGAGGCACCTCTACTTTTGATGGTTTAAGTATTGCATGGGCAGTAATTGAGCACATCAGTAATAAGAAGCTTCTTGGTGCTAAGACCTTATTTGCAACCCATTATCATGAGCTGACAGAGCTTGAGGGTAAGATGAATAATGTGAATAATTATTGCATCGCTGTTAAGGAAAAGGGTGATGACATCGTATTCCTTAGAAAGATTATTAAGGGTGGTGCTGACCGAAGCTATGGCATTCAGGTTGCAAAGCTTGCGGGTGTTCCTGATATAGTAATTGACAGAGCAAAGGAGATTGCAGAGCAGCTTAGTGATAATGATATCACTGAAAAGGTGCAAAGTATTGTTGTTGATAATAAGTCCGATAAGAAAAAGGTTAAGCATTATGATGATGTAGACATGGGGCAGATGTCTCTGTTTGATACCGTAAAAGATGAGGATGTGGTAAAGGAGCTTCAGGAGATTGATATTTCCAATTTGACACCTTTAGATGCATTGAATACTCTGTACAGATTACAAAGTAAGCTTAAGAACCGATGGTCAATAGATTAAGTCTATCAAAGAAGGGGAGAACAAATGGCAAAGATTCATGTTTTGGATGATACTACCATAGATAAGATTGCTGCCGGTGAAGTAGTAGAGCGTCCTGCCAGCGTCATAAAGGAGCTGGTGGAGAATGCCATGGATGCCGGTGCAAAGGCAATCACGGTAGAAATCAGAGATGGCGGAATTGAATTTATACGAGTAACGGACGATGGAGGAGGCATTGAGAAGGAAGAGGTTCGTAATGCCTTTCTTCGTCATGCCACCAGTAAGATTCAGGATGCTTCGGATTTAATACGTCTGCATAGCTTAGGCTTTCGTGGTGAGGCATTGTCAAGTATTTCTGCGGTTGCCAAGGTAGAGATTATTACAAAGACAAAGGAGCAGATGACCGGTGTACGCTTCTGTATTGAGGGCGGACGTGAGACTGCATTTGAAGAGGTGGGAGCGCCTGACGGAACCACCTTTATTGCAAGGAATCTGTTCTTTAATACACCTGTAAGACGTAAGTTCCTTAAGACGGCCATGACAGAAGGAAGCTATGTTACAGATTTATTGGAGCATATGGCATTGTCGAATCCGGATATCTCTTTTAAATATGTGTTGAATGGCCAGACGAAGTTTTTTACTACGGGAAATGGTGATTTGAGAGCAATTATCTATCGTATTTTTGGACGAGAGATTGCGGCAGAGATGATTCCAATCCAAATTGTAGATACGGATATTACCATAGAGGGATTTCTTGGTAAGCCTGTTTTGAATCGTGCTAACAGAAATTTTGAGAATTACTTTGTGAATGGGCGATATATTAAGAGTAAAGTGATATCTAAGGCAATAGAGGATGGCTATCAGTCCTATCTGATGCAGCATAGATATCCGTTCTGTGTATTGCATATTACAGTACCTACAGAGAGCGTCGATGTGAATGTACATCCGACCAAGATGGAGGTTCGTTTCTCCAACCAGAATGCGGTATATCAGATGATTTCTACGAATATCGCTTCTTTCTTAGGTACACAGGAGATGATTCCCTCTGCAACACTTGGTAAGGATGAGAAGCCTTCTGCAAAGCCGGAGAGGATTACGGCACCTGAACCGTTTGAGAAGGTTCGTATTCAGAAGGAGGATTCAAAGCCTGTTCAGGTTTCGGTAAATGTTGCAGATAAGATAGAACAGCCCGTCGCACCGAAAACATCGTTAAATCTGCTTCGTGAAGAGAGCAGTTATAATTATTCCGGTACTCCGTCAAAGAAGGAGAATGTAGGAGAGTTTCTGTTTAATAATAAGGTGGCCTATCATAAGGGCGAGGAAAATATTATGAAGCAGGAGAACGCAGTAACGAAGGGGAGTGCTCTACCAAAGACGGATGAAGATAGTTTCTTTGAGGATAATCGTAAAAATGTTGACCCCATTCCGGTTCCAAAGGTCTCCGAACAGCCAATGGAGCATAAGCCTATGCAATCCATGCTTTCCAAGATTCTTGGAGGTGAAAAGGAGCCTGATAAGACGAATCTTGGTGTTATTAAGGCTAAGGAACAGATTATTATAGAGAAGCCCGAACAGCTTAATTTCTTTGATGAGAAGCTGTTGACCAAAGAAGCAAAGCAAGAATATCGAATCATCGGTCAGGTATTTGACACTTATTGGATGATAGAGTATCGTGATAAGATGCTGATGATTGACCAGCACGCAGCTCATGAGAAGGTAAAATATGAGCAGATATTGAAAAAGGTAGAGAATCATGAACTGTATTCACAGACATTGACGCCTCCGATTATCATTGGATGCACGGCAAGAGAAGCAGATATCATTCGTACCTATGGTCAGTATTTTGAAGAGCTTGGTTTTCAGATTGAAGATTTTGGTATGAATGCCTATGCTTTAAGAGGTGTCCCGTATGAGCTCTTTGGCTATGGTATGAAGGAGCTGTTTGAAGAGATTCTGACGGAGCTGACTGACAGTCCTGTTAAGGGAGTTCCGCAGATTATTCGTGAAAAGATAGCTTCCATGGCGTGTAAGGCAGCAGTGAAAGGCAATAATTCCCTGACCTATGAGGAGGCAGACCGGTTAATCGAGCAGCTGTTAGAGCTTGAGAATCCATATAACTGTCCACATGGACGCCCTACAATTATTTCTATGTCTAAGTATGAGATAGAAAAGAAATTCAAAAGAGTTGTAACGTAAAAATCCTTATATCGAAAGGTATTATAATTATGAAACGTAGATTAGTGATATTAACAGGACCTACGGCAGCAGGTAAGACGAAATTATCCATTGCATTGGCAAAAAAGCTAAACGGTGAGATTATTTCAGCGGATTCTATGCAGGTGTATAAGCATATGGATATCGGTTCTGCCAAGATTATGCCGGAAGAGATGAATGGCATAAAGCATCATTTGATTGATATTTTGGAGCCGACACAGGATTTTAATGTGGTATTGTTCCAACAGCATGCGAAGGCTGCAATGGAAGAGATTTATGCCAAGGGTAAGATTCCGATTATTGTAGGCGGTACAGGCTTTTATATCCAGTCGGTATTATATGATATTGATTTTACGCAGAATGATGAAGATACTGCGCTGAGAGAAGAACTTGAGGCACTTGCAAGGGAAAAAGGCGCGGAATATCTTCATGCCATGCTTGCAGAGTGCGACCCTAAAGCGGCCGAGGCGATTCATGCCAATAATATCAAGCGTGTAATTCGTGCAATTGAATATAACCGTCAGACGGGGGAGAAGATTTCAGAGCATAATGAAGAAGAGCGTGCAAAAGAGTCAGCGTATGATTCGTGCTATTTCGTTTTGACGGATGAACGAGCACGTCTGTATGCCAATATTGATAAACGAGTTGATATTATGTTAGAGCAGGGACTTGTGGAAGAGGTCAAGAAGCTTATGGATATGGGATGTGAGCGTGATTCGGTGGCAATGCAGGGCTTGGGCTATAAAGAGATTATTTCTTATCTGCTTGGTGAGATTTCTCTGGATGAAGCAGTGTATCTGATTAAGCGTGATACCAGACATTTTGCAAAGAGACAGCTGACTTGGTTCCGTCGCGAAAGAGATGTCATCTGGGTGGAAAAAGATAAATTTGCATATGATGAGGAAAAGATGCTACAATACATGGTTGAGTGTATAGAGAAATAGAAAGGTTAGGTACATATATGGAATGTAATGTAGAGAACATATATAAGGAGCTTGGTATTTCTGATGAGGTATATCAGTTCAGCAAGGAGATTTTAAAGGAGCTTGCACCACGCTTTAAGGAAATAGATGAAACAGCAGAGTACAACCAGTTAAAGGTACTAAAGGCAATGCAGGACAATAAAGTAAGTGAGGCTTGTTTATTAGGAACGACAGGCTATGGCTACAATGATATCGGAAGAGATACGCTTGAAGCTGTATATGCTTCGGTGTTCCATACAGAGGATGCTCTTGTAAGACCTCAGATTACCTGTGGAACTCATGCGTTAGCACTTGCACTTATGAGTAATCTTAGACCGGGAGATGAGTTATTATCTCCTGTAGGAAAGCCATATGATACCTTAGAGGAGGTTATTGGCATCAGACCGTCCAAGGGCTCTTTGAGAGAGTACGGTGTCAGCTATCAGCAGGTGGATTTACTTCCGGATGGCAGCTTTGACTATGAAAATATTAAGAAGGCAATTAATGAAAAGACAAAGCTTGTTACCATTCAGCGTTCAAAAGGCTATCAGACAAGACCGACTCTTTCAGTCGCAAGAATTGGTGAGTTGATTTCCTTCATTAAGAATATTAAGTCTGATGTTATCTGCATGGTGGATAACTGTTATGGAGAATTTGTAGAAAGAATGGAGCCTTCTGATGTAGGAGCTGATATGATTGTCGGTTCTTTGATTAAGAATCCGGGCGGCGGACTGGCACCGATTGGCGGTTATATTGCAGGAACAAAGGCTTGCGTAGAGAATGCAGCATTCAGACTTACTTCACCGGGACTTGGTAAGGAGGTTGGTGCTTCCCTTGGCATTTTAAAGGATTTTTACCAAGGTTTGTTCTTATCACCGACTGTTACGGCAGGTGCTTTAAAGGGCGCAATCTTTGCGGCAAATGTATATGAGAAATTAGGATATCGCGTGGTTCCAAACAGTACGGAATCCCGTCATGATATTATTCAGGCTGTGGAGTTTGGAACACCTGAGGGCGTCATTGCATTCTGTAAGGGTGTACAGGCAGCAGCACCGGTTGACAGTTTTGTAACCCCTGAACCTTGGGATATGCCGGGATATGACGCACAGGTTATTATGGCAGCAGGTGCATTTGTATCAGGTTCTTCTATTGAACTTAGTGCCGACGGACCGATTAAGCCGCCGTATGCGGTTTATTTCCAGGGAGGACTTACCTTCGAGCATGCAAGTTTTGGTATTATGAAAACCTTGCAGGAGGTAGTAAATGCAGGGCTTGTTACCTTGTAATCTACTATAAAATGACAGCAATTTTACATAAGACGTCGAAAAAAATCTAATGTTTTTTGTGTACAGACGCACTTACGTGTGGTAAGATAGCTTATGGTTGAAAATAATCTTTTTATGTCATTTGGCATTGTAAGGAGAGCGGACATAAAAGGATGATGAGTGATTTTAAGGAAATATATGCAAAGGAAGATTTACCTTATGACAAGTTCAAGAGGCTTGGACCTGCAAGTTTGACGGATGCTGAGCTTTTAGCGATTATTCTTCGGACAGGCACGCGGGATAAAACACCGATTGCGCTTGGCAGGGAAATCTTAGAGAATTCATGGCAAAAGAGCGGTTTGTTGGGGCTGTATCACTACACCATACGAGAGCTTATGAAGATATCCGGTATAGGAGAGGTGAAGGCAATTCAACTGTTGTGTATCGCAGAGATTGCGAAGAGAACCGCATTTATGCAGGCAAGGCTGGGACTTTCCTTTGACAGTCCTGAGTCTGTTGCGTCATTTTATATGGAGAGACTTCGTCATCAGGAGACGGAACAGGTGTTGCTGGTTCTTCTTGATAATAAGAACCGTTTGATTGAAGATGTTGTTCTTTCCAAAGGCACTGTGAATTCATCGTTGGTATCGCCACGGGAGATTTTTCTTGCGGCATTACGGCAGAATGCAGTTTCTATTATGATTTTACACAATCACCCAAGCGGAGACCCTACACCCAGCAGGAATGACCGCTTAATTACCAATAAGATAAAAGAAGTATCCGATATAATCGATATTCCTTTGATAGACCACATCATTATTGGAGATAATCGATTTGTAAGCTTTAAACAAAAAGGACTTTTATAAGAGGCACAGAAAGGAGTTGTTATTTTGGCTAACAACGCATTTGGTATTGATTTAGGTACCAGAACAATTAAAATTTACAATACTCATGGTGACAGTGTTACTGTTGAGAAGAATATGATTGCAATTGAAGATAAGAAGAATTTATTTGCATACGGCGATTCTGCTTTTGATATGTTTGAGAAGGCACCTGCTAATATTGAGATTTCCTATCCATTATGTAACGGTGTAATCGCTGACATTAAGAATATGCAGCTTTTACTTCGTAACTTTGTTATGGACAGTAACAAGGGAAATATTAAGCCGGCAGATTATTATATTGCTGTTCCTTCTGATATTACCGATGTTGAGAAGAGGGCTTTCTTTGACCTTGTAAAGGATGCAAACCTTAAGGCAAAGAAGATTATGAGAGTTGAGAAGGCAGTTGCTGACGGACTTGGTCTTGATATCGATGTTAAGAATTCGCAGGGTATCCTGGTTGTAAATGTTGGTTATCACACAACAGAGATTTCTATTTTATCTCTTGGCGGTATTGTTCTTAGTCGTTTGATTAAGGTTGGCGGACAGAAGTTTGATGAATCTATTAAGAATGCCATCCGTAAGGAATTCAGCCTTATTGTAGGTATGAAGACAGCTGAAAATGTTAAGATTGCACTTGCAGAGTTAGAGGCTCAGAAGAAGGGTGCTATCGTTTATGGACGAGATATTGTTACGGGACTTCCTATGGAGAAGGAGATTCCGACAGACCTTGTAAGCAGCTGCATGCTTGAGAACTTCAATATGATTATTGATAATATCCGAGTTATTTTGGAGAGAACTCCACCGGAATTATCAGCAGATATCTTCAGAAGAGGTATTTACTTAACAGGTGGAGCTTCACAGGTAAGTCATCTTGCAGAATTAATTGCAAAGGGAACCGGACTTAAGGTGAATGTCAGCGAGAATCCGATTACCGGTGTTGCACTTGGCTTATCAAAGATTATTAAGGATGACAATTATAAATCCGTAGCTTATTTAGAAGGAATGAGTAAATAATGAGTCCAATCGTAAAGAGGAAGCGTGAAAGTTTTCGAATTCCAAGCAAATATTTACTTTTGCTTTTAACAACGGTTTGTATTTTTATGATGGCTTTTACCTTTTTGACGGATATGAGTACGGCACCTTTAAATAAGGTGGTATCCTATGTTGTAGTTCCTTTTCAGGATGGTATCAGCCGAATTGGTTCCTGGATATTCCAAAGAGTGGATGAACTGGGAGAGCTTAGACTTGTTCTCGAGGAGAATCAGGAGCTTAGAAAGCAAATTGATGAACTGACAATAGAAAACACGCAGCTTCAACAGGATAAATATGAATTAAATAATCTAAGAGAGCTTTTTGCATTGGATGCAGAGTATAGCGGTTATGAGAAGATAGGAGCCAGAGTGATTGCACGTGAGAGCGGCAACTGGTTCCATGTCTTTACACTGGATAAGGGAAGCGAGGATGGTCTTGCTATTGATATGAACGTCATTGCAGGCGGCGGTCTGGTTGGAAGAATTGTCGATATCGGTCCGAATTGGGCACAGGTGAATGCAATTATTAATGATAATTCCAACGTCAGTGGCATGGTTCTTGCAAGCTCTGATAATCTGATTGTTTCAGGGTCTTTAGAATTAATGGGACAGGGATTGATTTCCTTTAAGCAGTTAATCGATTCCAAGGATGCGGTAAAGATTGGCGATAAAGTGGTTACCTCTAATATCAGTGATAAATTTTTACCGGGCATTTTGATAGGTTACATCAATGATGTAGAACAGGATTCCAATAATATTACAAAGTCAGGCACGTTAACACCGGCTGTAGATTTTGAACATTTAGAGGAAGTTCTTGTTATTTTGGAATTAAAGCAGCAGATAGAAGATTAGGAGTGTATCAATGAAGAGAAATATTGCATTAGCATTTATTATACTGATTAGCTTTGCATTACAGACTACTTTATTTCAGTATTTAAACTTTGGTGGTATTTCCCCTAATCTTCTGATTATTGTTACTGCGTCCTACGGCTTCATGTATGGAAGACGTTATGGTATGGTAACAGGTTTTTTCTGTGGACTTTTAATGGACGTTTTTTATGGAGATGTATTAGGTTTTTATGCCTTAATTTATCTTTACATAGGTGCTGCAAACGGACTTTTTCACAGAATTTTCTATCATAACGACATTACACTCCCGTTATTATTGATTTCGGTAAGTGATTTTACATATTCTTTTGTTTGTTATGTTTTACTTTTCCTTTTGAGAGGAAGATTTGTTTTTGGTTTCTATTTAAAGAATATTATTATACCGGAGATTGTATATACAATTCTGGTAACCATCATTTTATATCCGCTTATTCTTTTGCTGAACCTGACCTTAGATAATATGCATAAAAGGGGTGACCGCAAGCGTGCTTAAGAAAATAAGAGAAAATTTGTATAATATTGTGACTTCCAGATTGTTTGTCTTGTTTCTTGTGTTTATCGCAATGGCGGCAGTCTTAATATATAGATTGTTTTATTTGCAAATCGTTAATGGCGAAACATATCTGAATAATTTTCAACTTAAAATTCAAAAAGAGAGAATCACAGAAGGTACCCGTGGGAATATTTATGACAGAAACGGTAACCTTCTTGCTTATAATGAGTTGGCATATTCTGTGGTGATTGAGGATGTTTATGAATCCGGTTCCTCGAAGAATGCCGCAATCAATAAGACCCTTTATAAGCTCATCCACATGATTGAGAAGCAAGGGGATGAATTAGATAGTGACTTTAACATTATATTAGATGAGAATGGTGATTATGCCTTTAAGGTATCAGGAACTTCTTTGAATCGTTTTTTGGCCGATGTATATGGTCGTTCTAAGATTAGTGACTTAAAATATGCTGAAAAAACAGCATCGGCACAGGAGGTCATTGACTATTTGTGCACCTCAAAATATAAGATTGGCGAGTACAATATTCTTGAGGACGGAACAAAAGGTGATTTTATTCCCGGAGCAGGTTACACCAAAAAGGAAGTATTACAGCTAGTTACCATTCGATATAATATGAGTTTGTATTCTTACCAGAAGTATATCACAACCACTATTGCAACTGATGTTTCCGAAAAGACAGTAGCGGTTATCATGGAGAATTCGGCTGAACTTGAAGGTGTCAAGATTCAGGAGGATACCATACGAAAGTATAATTATCCTTATTATTTTTCTCATATTCTTGGGTACACAGGTAAGATATCTCAGGATGAGTTGGATGAGTTGTCGTTGTCAAATGATTCTTATACTATGAACGATACCGTTGGTAAGAGTGGTATTGAGGCTGTTATGGAGCTTGAGCTTCAGGGTAAGAAAGGGTCTGAGACCATTTATGTAGATAATATGGGAAAGGTAATTGATACAACGGATATTATCGAATCGCAGCCGGGTAATCATGTATATTTGTCTTTGGATAAAGACTTACAGGTGGCTGTTTACAATATTATCGAACAGAAACTGGCAGGCATTATCGTTGATAAGATGCGAAATGTTTATAATTACGACCCTTCTTCAGAGAGTGCTTCTCAGGATATTAAGATTCCGATAGACGATGTTTACTTTGCATTGATTAATAACAATATCATTGATATCGAGCACTTTACCCAAGAGGACGCTTCAGAGAATGAAGTGGCTGTGCAGGCACTTTTCCTTGAAAAGCAGGAAAAGGTACTTAATGCTTTGGAGGATGAGCTGATGAATAAGAAAACTCCTTATAATAAGCTCACCAGAGAATATATGAATTATCAAAGCTATATTGTTACCATGCTGATGAATAAAGGTATTTTAATGAGTAGTGCAATTGATAGAGAGGATTCTACTTATATTGCATGGACCAAGGATGAAGTAATCAGTTTAAATGAATATCTTACCTATGCGATTTCAAAGAACTGGGTTGATATTACAAAACTTGATTTGGATAGCCAATACTCTGATTCTTCGGAGATATTGTCTTGCATTATTAAATATGTGAAGGATAATCTGCGTTCTAATACAGGTTTTTCCAAGAAGCTGTATCAGTATATGATTAGTGACAGGGTAATAACCGGAACACAGATGTGCATGCTTTTATGGGAACAGGATTTAATCAGTGTTGATGACGCTAAGATTGAAGCCTTGCAAAACGGAAGATTAAAGCCCTTTGACTTTATGTATGAGTTGATTGAAACCTTACAGATAACGCCGGCCCAGCTGGCATTAGACCCCTGTTCCGGCTCCTGTGTTATTACAGATGTAAATACCGGCGAGGTACTGGCACTGGTATCTTATCCGGGATATGACATTAATAAGCTGGCAAATGGTGTGGATGCCGAGTATTATGCAAAGCTGAATAATGACTTATCACTTCCTTTATGGAGTGCGGCAACGCAGCAAAAGACAGCGCCCGGTTCTACCTTTAAGATGATTTCAGCTGTTACGGCATTAAGCGAAAGCGTGGTCGCTTCCACAAGAGAAACCATTACCTGTACCGGTGTATTTGAGAAGATGGCACCAAGTATTCATAGATGCTGGATTTACCCACGTTCTCATGGACGTCTTACGGTTGCGGGTGCTATTGCCAATTCGTGTAACTGTTTCTTTTATGAAGTTGGATATCGTCTTGGTCAAACCGGTAACGGCTTCAATGCACAGTATGGATTGGAAAGAATGTATACCTATGCTGATATGTTCGGATTATCCGAAAAGTCAGGAATTGAAATTATAGAGTCAGAGCCCGAGGTGTCTGACGAGCAGCTTGTAACTTCATTAATCGGTCAGGGTACTCACAACTATACAACAGTGGGGCTGGCAAGATATGTAACGACGGTTGCCAATAGCGGTACCTGCTATAATCTGAGTATTTTGGATAAGCTCGTAGATTCTCAGGGCAATCTGATAGAGGATTATTCTCCGACAATCAGGAATACCGTTGAGCTTGACGACAGCGTATGGGATGTACTTCACTCCGGAATGCGAGAGGTTGTAAAAAAACGTTCAGACTATAGAGATATGACTATTAATGTTGCCGGTAAGACCGGTACTGCAGAAGAAAATAAGTCAAGAGGAAACCATGCCTTGTTTGTAAGCTATGCGCCATATGAGGAACCGGAGATTTCAGTTACTGTCCGTATTCCATACGGATATACCTCGTCTAATGCAGCGCAGACAGCCAAGGATGTATATAAATACTATTATGGTTTGGAAGAAGAAGAGGAACTTCTTTCAGGTACGGCAGAGATGCCTGACAATACGACAGGCGCTGCGGATTAAACGTAGTTGGTATTGCTTTGCAATATTAGTTGACGTGTGAAACACACAGAAGGAGTAAAAGTGAAGAATTCGGTAATATTAAAAAGTTTTTCAAGCGGAATATCAATTATTATGGATAGTGAAATACCTTTTGATGAACTATTAGAAGACATTGCAGTAAAGTTTCGGGAAGCAGATAATTTCTTTAAAAATGCTTCTGTAGCAATTTCGTTAGAGGGCAGAATACTGTCTGAACAGGAAGAGAGAACAATTCTGGATGTAATTACACAGAATTCAAGACTTAATGTACTTTGTCTTATGGGCAGGGATGAAGATAAAAACATCAAATTCCTTGGAATTCAGAATAATCTGAACTTCCAAAAGGATGAGAATTGCGGTCAGTTTTACAGGGGAACCTTAAAAGACGGCCAAAGCATTGAAACAGAGCATAGCATCATCATTTTAGGAGATGTGTGCGAGGGATGTTCAGTTTACTCTGCTAAAGACATTGTAATACTCGGCAGCTTAACAGGCGAAGCATATGCAGGCGCTGCCGGAAGTAATAATCATTTCGTTGTTGCCTTAGATATGAATCCCGAGAAGCTTCGTATTGGAGATTTAGAGTATTTTCCACCTAAAGCTTCTAAGTGGGCATTAAAATCCAAGGCAGTTCCGAAGATTGCATATACTTACAATGGAAATATACAGGTAGAAAGCATTACAAAGGATGTATTAGAAAGCTTTACATTGTAAGCTTTTAGTGACAATTGAATAAAGATATCTATGCATAACTTGAAAGGACTTGTGTTTATGGGTGAAGTAATTGTTGTCACGTCAGGTAAAGGCGGCGTAGGAAAGACCACTACGTCTGCAAATGTTGGAACAGGTCTTGCTGAGATGGGAAAAAAAGTGGTTGTGATTGATGCAGACATTGGATTGAGAAATCTTGATGTTGTAATGGGTTTAGAGAATCGTATTGTATACAATCTTGTTGATGTAATCGAAGGCTCCTGCCGCTTAAAACAAGCACTGATTAAGGACAAAAGACATGCAGGTCTATATTTACTTCCTGCAGCACAAGCAAGAGATAAAAACTGTATCAGTCCGGAACAAATGATATGGTTGGTGGATTCACTTCGTTCACAATTTGATTATATTATTCTGGATTGTCCTGCCGGTATTGAGCAAGGTTTTCAGAATGCAATTGCCGGAGCAGACCATGCCATTGTAGTAACAACACCGGAGGTTTCAGCGATACGTGATGCAGACAGAATCATTGGTTTATTGGAGGCTAATGAGATACATAAGATTGAGCTGGTAGTAAATCGTTTGCGTCAGGACCTTGTAAAACGTGGGGAAATGATGGCAGTCCATGATGTTATAGATATCCTGGGTCTGCCGCTTTTAGGCGTAGTTCCTGATGATGAAAATGTAGTGATTGCGACCAATCAGGGCGAACCATTAGTAGGAAAGAATTCCCTTGCCGGTCAAGCATTCATGAACATATGTAATCGATTGGAAGGAAAAGAAGTTCCTTTTCTCAATTTGACGAAGAACCTTACGATATGGACAAAGGTAACAGGATTATTCCATAAAAATCAGGAGGTTCGCATATGAGTTTATTTTCTTTTTTTCGCAAGAAAAAGTCAGGTAATATTGCAAAAGACCGTTTAAAAATACTGCTGATATCAGACAGGGTCAGTTGCTCGCCCGAAATGCTTGAGCTGATTAAGAATGATATTGCACATGTAATATCAAAATACATGAAGATTGATGCCGGCAGCATGGAGGTTCAGATTACCAAAACAGGAACATCAGGCAGAAGCGCGGTTTCTCCAGTGTTATATGCGAATATTCCTATTTTGGATATTAAAAATTAGAATATAGGATGCGAGATAATGTTTAAGAATTATAGAGTACGAGATTATGATTTTAAGTTAATATTGTTAATGGTATGCCTTACTGTAATCGGTATTCTTGCCATCGGTAGCGCAAAGGAAGCCGTACAGAACAAGCAGATACTGGGATTTGTCATGGGACTGTTTATTATGGTTGTATTATCTTTCTTTGATTATTCCTTTTTCCTGCGTTTTCATTGGCTGATATATTTCTTTAACATTATCCTGCTGCTTGCAGTTGCACTATTTGGTGAAGAAGTCAACAATGCCAAGCGATGGTTAAACATTGGATTTCAGTTCCAACCATCGGAAATTAGTAAAATTATGTTGATTTTATTTTATTCAAAGTTTATTATGAAACATAGGGAACATTTAAATTCCTGGCGTACAATTGCAGCGATGCTGATACTGTTATTACCGCCTTTATATCTAATTTATGAACAGCCGGATATGTCTACCAGTATTGTAATATTGGTGATTTTCTGTGTAGTATGGTATGTTGGCGGTCTGAGTTATAAGTTGATTATAGGTGTGTTAAGTGTAGCTGTTCCGGCAGTAGTGATTCTGTTTATGATGGTATTACAGCCTGACCAGACGATTATCAAAACATATCAGCAGACCAGAATTTTGGCGTGGCTTGAGCCTGAAAAGTATGCAACAGGTGCAGCTTATCAGCAGGTGAATGCCATGACGGCGATTGGTTCAGGACAGTTATGGGGAAAAGGCTTGAATAATAATGAGATTAGCTCTGTAAAGAACGGTAACTTTATTTCAGAGCCGCAGACAGACTTTATCTTTACAATTGTTGGTGAAGAATTAGGTTTTGTAGGTGGATGCATTGTTATTATTCTACTGTTCCTTATTGTGTTAGAGTGTATAAATGTTGCCCGTCAGGCGAAGGATTTAGCGGGAACCTGTATATGTTGTGGTATGGCAGCGCTGATAGGTTTCCAGGGTTTTATTAATATAGCGGTTGCCACAGGATTATTTCCGAATACAGGTATCCCTTTACCGTTTGTCAGCTATGGCCTGACATCGTTGGTCAGCTTGTATATTGGGATGGGTATTGTACTGAATGTAAGATTACAGTGCGTTAGAAAGTATAATAATTGACAAAGGATGGTGCAAATATCATGAACATTGCGTTAATCGCACACGACGGAAAGAAAAAATTAATGCAGAATTTCTGTATTGCTTATCGAGGAATTCTTAGTAAAAATGACTTATATGCTACCGGAACCACCGGAAGATTAATTGAAGAGGTTACTAATTTAAATATTCATAAATATCTTGCCGGACATCTTGGTGGTGAACAGCAGATTTGTGCGCAGATTGAGCATAACCAGATAGACTTGGTTATTTTCCTTAGAGACCCGTTGAACCCTAAGTCGCATGAGCCTGATGTGAATAATGCCATTAAGCTTTGCGATATGCATAATATTCCGTTAGCAACAAATCTTGCTTCAGCAGAACTGTTAATTAAGTCACTTGATAGAGGAGATTTAGATTGGCGTGAGATGTATAAATAAGATTACAAGAATTTTGATTTGTATCTTAATACCTTCTCTGTTATTGGCAGGCTGCGGAACAAAGGAGTATTCATTTTCCTACGATAGAGACAGGAGTAACTCCAGCTTTTCGGTAGCGGCATCCATGAAGGGGGAGACCTTGGATGCATTTGCCAATGGTTTGTGTATTGCCACAGGGGATGTATATGAAGGGACAGATGTAGATATGTCTATGGCTGTTGCGGCAGGTCTTTTTGATGTGAACGACAGTAGTGTAATTTACGCTAAGAATATTCACGAGAAGTTGAATCCTGCCAGCACAACAAAGATATTAACGGCATTGTGTGCTTTAAAATACGGTAATTTAGATGATGTGCTTACTGCATCAGAGAACGTATATATTACGGAATCCGGTGCGGTTATGCTTGGTGTGCAGAAGGGGGATACTATGACCTTGGACCAGGCATTATATGCATTATTACTCAAATCTGCCAATGATGTTGCGATTATGGTCGCTGAGCATATTGGTGGCAGTGTAGAGGGATTTTCGGAAATGATGAACGAGATGGCAAACAGTTTAGGGGCTACCAATAGTCATTTTGTTAATCCACACGGATTAACAGACCCGAATCACTACACAACCATTTATGATTTATATTTGATTTGTAATGAGGTTGTAAAATACGACAAATTTATCGAGATTATTCATTCTGCAAAATATAATTCCATCTATCATGATAAGGATGGAAACCAGAAAGAACTGAGTGTTTCGACTACCAATGCATATTTGAAGGGAGATGCTTTTGCACCGGATAATGTGACTGTGATTGGTGGCAAGACAGGTACAACAAGTGCTGCAGGAAGTTGTCTTATTTTATATTCCAAGGACCAAGCGAACAATCCGTATATCTCTGTGATTTTAAAATCGACAGACCGAACGATGTTATATCAGGAAATGACAGATTTATTGAATGAGATTTAGAGATTTGTATTGTTATTTTTTATGTAATCTACTATAATAGTAATATAACTTAATTACTTACTAGTATAGGAGGGGTTACGATGGTACAATTAATCGTTGGTAAAAAGGGAAAAGGTAAGACAAAGCAGGTCTTAGACATGGTAAATAAGGAAGTAAAAAGTGCTTCCGGTAATATTGTTTATTTAGACAAAAATCTGAGTCATATGTATGAGCTTAATAATAAGATTCGTCTGATTAATGTTGCTGATTATGCAGTTGGTAATCCGGATGAATTTGTAGGCTTCATCAGAGGTATCATTTCTCAGGATAATGATTTAGAGCAGATGTATTTTGATAGCTTCTTAAAGATAGCTTGCTTGGAAGGTTCCGACAGAATAGAAGAAATCGTTCAGAAGTTGGATAGTATTAGTGAAACTTATCATTTTAAAATTATTGCAAGTGTTTCGTTAGATAACTCAGAGTTAGCTGAATCTTTAAAATCGAAAGTAATTGTATCTCTTTAAATATATAAGCCTCGGTTCTCCGGGGCTTTCTTTACGGATTTACAAGGCACTTGATGATAGGAGGGAGATTGTGGCAAAGAACAATAAAGTCAGAAATATTTCGCAGAATACAAGTTCACCCACAAATAGAATTGAATTTTTTATTTTTGGCGCCTTGGCTATTTATATTATAGTTCTTGTTTTTACTTATTTTAATTCTAATCAGATTAAAGGATATGAGGTACAGATGGGTTCGTTATCGATTTCCAAGACCTACACAGGGTTTGCAATTCGTGATGAAGTTATCGTTAACACACCTCACACAGGTTATATTAATTATTATGTACGTGAGGGCGAAAGAGTATCTGTTGATGATACTGTTTATTCCATAGATGAAAGCGGCAAATTAGCTAATTTATTACATGAAGGTGAGTTAGGAGAAACCGCATATTCTGATGTTGATTTGGCCGATTTTAGAAATACTATCATTGAATATAATCGTAGCTTTAATGCAGAAAACTTTCAATCCGTATATGATTTTAAATACGACCTTGAAGGCGATGTGATGAAGCTCGTTAATTTAAATATGTTTCATACATTTTCTTCTATCAAACAGACAAGCCTTGGTGCTTCGGTAAATCTGTGTAATACCGGCACTGAGAGCGGATATATTGTATATCACATTGACGGATATGAAGAAATTACCGCTGAACAATTACAGCCGGAGCATTTTGATGCTTCTATATATGAAAAGCAAAGAATTAATAATAATGATTTGGTGGAAGCAGGTACTGCTGTTGGTAAAATCATTACTGACGAAGCATGGTCTTTGGTGATACCCGTTGATGAGGATAGAGCACAGTACTTGCAGAAAGAAGGGTATGTTCAGGTTAAGTTTATTAAGACCCAGGAGCATTCATGGGCTTCCGTTGAGATTTTACATCACCCGGAGGGTCCTTATGCAGTATTATCCTTTACAAATTCATGTAAGACCTTCTGTACTGACAGGTATGTAGAGATTGAACTGGTCATTAATGATGAAAAAGGGTTGAAAATTCCCACATCAGCCATTACCGAAAAGACATTTTTCATTATTCCTGCAACATTTATGAGTAAGGGAGGTGCAAACGGTAATTACGGTGTTACCAAAGAAAGTTTTGACGAAAATGGTAATGTGATTTATGAATTTGTAGAAACTACCGTCTACAATTCTACAGAAGAAGAGTTTTATGTAGATAATTCCAATCTGAAGGTTGGGGATTATATATGCAAACCAGATTCTTTGGAAACAATGGCTGTCAGCAGGTCCGGAACTTTGATTGGTGTTTATAATATGAATAAAGGCTATGCAGATTTCAAGCAGGTTACCATTCTGTACCAGAATGATGAATATGCAATTGTAAATTCCAACACAAAGTACGGATTGACTGTGTATGATAGAATTGTACTTGATGCAAGCAGTGTAAGTGATGATGATTTCATTTACCATTAATAAAAGATATATTGAAAGGTTTTTAAAATGATAAAAGATAATATTCGTTATGTAGAAAGTCAAATCAAAGAAAGCTGTAGTAAGGTCGGACGTAATTCCGATGAAGTTACATTAATTAGTGTCAGCAAAACCAAGCCTGTAGAAATGCTACAGGAGGCGTATGCTGCCGGAAGCCGCGATTTTGGTGAAAATAAGGTACAGGAGCTTGTAGACAAGTACGAAGTTCTGCCTAAAGATATCCGCTGGCATATGATAGGGCATTTGCAACGCAATAAAGTAAAGTATATTGTAGATAAAGTATACCTGATTCATAGTGTGGATTCGCTTCGTCTGGCTGAGGAGATTAGTAAAGAAGCCCTCAAGAAACAGGTTGACGTAAATATTCTGGTAGAGGTAAATATTGCAGGGGAAGAATCTAAGTTTGGTACTGACTGCGAAGAAGCTAAAAACCTTGTCCGTGAAATTGCAAAGCTTCCAAACATTCATATTAAGGGACTTATGACAATTGCGCCTATGGTTAATGAAGCAGAAGATAACAGGATTTACTTTCAGGGTTTAAAAAAATTATCGGTTGACATTAATCAGGAAAACATTGATAATGTAACTATGGATATTCTATCAATGGGTATGACCGGTGATTATACAGTGGCAGTAGAAGAGGGAGCAACAATGGTTCGAGTAGGAACCGGGATATTTGGTGAGAGATACTATCCGACCAACGTGTAAAAGGTATTATCGTACAAGCTATTTGGCGGTACATATAGAAGGAGAGGCATAATAAAATGGGAGTAATGGATAAGTTATTAGATGTCATGAAGTTAGGTGACGCTGACGAAGGATATTATAGTGATACAGATGATTATGAGGACGAAGAGGAAGAGATGATTACAGCTTCTAAGCCTGTTACCATCAGTGCGGCAGAAGAACCTGAGGATACATATGAACCTAAGAATCAGCGTAATCAGTCAAGAAGCAACCAGAAGGTCACACCAATTAGACAAGTTAAGAGGGCAGCGGGTAATAATATGGAAGTATGTGTAATCAAACCAACAAGTGTAGAGGATTGTCGCGAAATTACAGACACACTCTTAGGTAATAGAACAGTAGTATTGAATATGGAAGGATTAGACGTTGACATCGCTCAGCGAATCATTGATTTTGCATCGGGTTCTACCTATGCGATTCAGGGTAATTTACAGAAGATATCAAACTACATTTTTATCATTACACCACCAAGTGTTGATATATCCGGTGATTTTCAGGAAATTTTTTCAGGTACTTTTGATGTACCACCTATATCTCATACCGTATAATCATTTATACAATTTAAGAGGTCAATTATAACTTCCTGCTTACGGTAGGAAGTTTTTATCTTTATGATAAAGTATTCTTGACATATGCAAGATTTTTCCGGCAAATGGCAAGAAAAGTATTTAGGAGGTAACATATGTCACAAAGACTTACAATTAATCAAAACAATAAACCAATTTATGATATCGTATATGAGGCAGATTTTCATAATCTTTCTTCTGAGTTAGAGAAGTTTGAGATTGCAAACAAAAAGCTTTGTATTATTACAGATTCCAGAGTCAATCTTTTATATAGTGAAGAGGTATGTAAAGAATTAAAGGATAAATGTAAGGAAGTAGTTGTTTTTTCATTTCCTAACGGTGAGCAAAGCAAGAATTTAGATACCGTAAAGAATATTTATGAATTCCTCATTCAGAATAAATTCGAAAGAAAAGACATGCTGCTTGCTTTAGGTGGCGGTGTTGTCGGTGATATCACAGGCTTTGTTGCAGCTACCTATTTAAGAGGTATTGATTTCGTGCAGATTCCAACCACTCTTCTGGCGCAGGTAGATAGTAGTGTAGGCGGAAAAACGGGTGTGGATTTCGACCAGTATAAGAATATGGTTGGCGCATTCTATATGCCTAAGCTGGTATATATGAATTTATCAGTCTTAAAGTCTTTGGATGATAGAGATTATTATTCCGGTATGGCTGAAGTTATGAAGTATGGTCTTATCAAGAATGCTTCTTTCTATGAATGGATTATTGAGAATATGTATGAAATTCATGAACGTGATTTAGACGTTTTAGAGGATATGGTAGTTAAGAGCTGTACCTACAAGAAGCTTGTTGTTGAGAAGGACCCTACAGAGAAGGGCGAAAGAGCAATTCTTAACTTTGGTCACACTATTGGTCATGCAATTGAGAAATATATGAATTTTGAGCTTTCACACGGTGAATGTGTGGCTCTTGGCTCTGTAGCTGCCGCTTATATGTCGTGGAAGCGAGAGCTCCTCTCGATGGAAGAGTATTACGAGATTAGAGATATGTTTGTTCCGTTTAATCTTCCGATTTCAATTGAAAACATTGACCCTGAAAAGATTTTAGAGTTAACTGCTTCCGATAAGAAAATGGAAGGCAATCAGATTAAATTCATACTTCTTAAGAAGGTTGGAAAAGCAATGATTGATAACACAGTTACGAAAGAAGAAATATTAGCAGGAATTAACGAGATTTATTTTAGTGAAGAGGATTGGGATGAATAAGAAAAAAATCATTTTATTAAGTCTTGATGTTTTATTTTTAGCTATTTTAATTGTAATTGACCAGGTTACAAAGTTTTTTGCTGTTCAGCACCTGAAGGGAAGTGCTCCTTTTGAAATATGGGAAGGTGTATTCGAGTTAAAATATCTGGAAAATCGCGGTGCTGCCTTTGGTATGTTACAGAATCAGAAGGTGTTTTTTATATTTATTGCTTCTGTTATCCTAATGGTAATTGCATATGTATTGGTAAAGGCGCCAACACAGAATAAATACGTAAAGCTTCATTTTGCACTGGTTCTGGTAGCCGGTGGTGCTATCGGGAATATGATTGACAGATTACGTTTTGACTATGTTGTAGATTTCCTTTACTTTAGTTTAATTAATTTCCCAATATTTAATGTTGCGGATATCTATGTTACGCTTGCGTCTATTTTTCTGGTGATTTTATTACTTTTTGTATATAAAGAATCTGATTTAGAATTTTTATCATTTAGAACCAAGAAGTTCCGTGAGGTAAAGTAAGTACATGATGAATGAAATTGTATTTGAAATTACACCTGAAATGGAAGATGAAAGAATCGATAAATGTATTAGTACATTTATCGATTCTTTGTCGCGTTCTTATATCCAAAAGATAATCAAAGATGGTAATGTCTATGTGAATGATAAGGCTGTAAAAGCAAACTACAAAGTGAAAATGGAAGATTATGTACGTTTTATTCTTCCTGATAGCGTTGAGCCTGATATACCTCCTCAGGATATTCCATTGGATATCATATATGAAGATAAAGATATTTTAATTGTAAACAAACCAAAGAATATGGTTGTTCATCCTGCACCGGGACATTATGAAGGTACGCTTGTAAATGCCGTTATGTTCCACTGTAAAGATGATTTATCCGGAATTAACGGAGTGATGCGCCCGGGGATTGTACATCGCATTGACAAGGATACAACAGGTTCTTTGATTATTTGTAAGAATGATGAGGCACATAATTCGATAGCGGAACAGTTAAAGATTCATTCTATTACACGTAAATATAGGGCTATTGTATTTGGTAATATAAAAAATGATGAAGGTATTATAAATGCACCAATCGGTCGTCATCCCAATGACCGAAAGAAAATGGCGATTAATGAACGCAATGGAAAGCCCGCAATTACACATTATAAGGTTTTAGAACGATTTGACAAGTATACTTATATTGAATGTCAGCTTGAAACAGGAAGGACGCACCAGATACGTGTGCATATGTCAAGCATCGGACATCCTCTTATTGGTGATACCGTATATACAAATCAGAAAGCACCATTTCATTTAGAAGGACAGACTCTACATGCTATGGTAATTGGCTTTGAACACCCTTCTAAGGGGGAATATATGGAATTTGAGGCACCATTACCTGATTATTTCGAAAAGCTTCTTAATATTTTAAGAAATAGTAAAAAATAATAAAAACAGTCAAAATGTCAATGATTTGATTGAAATTTTGACTGTTTTTGTATATAATAGCTATATAATCATTGTTGCATGTCACATTACAGGAACCACTTCGTGAACACTGTAATCGGATGCACGTTACAAAATGTGCCTATTATGACATGATATTTTGTACACATCATAATATTAACATAAACAATGAAACGAAAGGGTGGATGAGTATGAATACGATTATAACAATAGGACGTCAATTTGGTTCGGGCGGGCACGAAATAGGCGAGAAACTTGCGAATCACTTTGGTATACAGTATTTTGATAAAAAATTATTATCCAGAGCTGCTAAGGAAAGCGGATTTTGTGAAGAAATGTTAAAAAATCATGATGAAAGACCGACCAATTCTTTCCTTTATAATTTAGTTATGGATACATATACCTTTGGTTATAATTCATCTGCATTTGTAGATATGCCGATTAGCCACAAGGTATTTATGGCTCAGTTTGATACGATAAAAAAGATTGCTGAAGAAGAAGCTTGCGTTATCGTTGGCCGTTGTGCAGACTATGCGCTTCAGGAATACAAAAACAGCTTACATATCTTTATACATGCTGCAGAAGATTTTAAGATTAAGCGTATCATGGATACCTTTAATATCTCAGAGGATGAAGCTCGTGATATGATGATTAAGAAGGATAAACAACGCCAAAGCTACTACAATTATTATTCCACTAAGAAATGGGGACGCTCAGACAGTTATGATTTATCTATCAGCAGTAGTGTTCTTGGCATTGATGGTACAGTTGATATGCTAATTCAGTATATTGAGAATTTTGAGAAAAAAAATAAGAAATAATGCAAACACCGGAGAATCCCAATATAGGAACCTCCGGTGTTATTTTAAGATAACCAACTATTCGTTAAAGTTGTCTTTTGCGAATAGTTGGCTGTCTATTACTGTACTGGTTGAATACCGATTATCATAAACAAAAGATGAAATAGAATAAATGCTATCATACCCACTGAAACAAAGAATTTCACATATTGTTTCTTAATTACTTTATTCTCCTGATAATATGTTTTGATATCTTGGCGGTGTTTCCACATAATTACCAATGCAGCTACAAAGAACAAACCTAATATAGTATATAAAATAATGGCCTGTGTTGTCTCAGGAAGGTCCTGAACTAATAAGCCAAATAACTGGCTAAATATTGCATTATTAATAATATGTAGTGCAACTGCCCACTTGAGTGAAAATTCTGATGCTGTATATCCTAAAACTAAACCGATTATAATTGCAAAGAAAAGCTGGTATATATTAGCATGCATTATTCCGAAAGTAACCGCCGAGCATACGATTGCAAAATGTTTTCCGTATTTCATTAAGCTCTTCATTAAAAAGCCGCGATAAATAATTTCTTCTGCAACAGGTCCAAAGATACCTACATATAAAATCATAGATAAAGTAGTACGTGTAGAAGAAGCCCATTCCATTTGTGAATTTGCTGAATAACCTAATAAATTTAGTAATGCTTCTATTCCACTGCTGGCAAAGGTGAAAACAAGCTGCGCAGCCATAAATACTGATAAGAGTTTTAAAAAATTACTAACTGACATTTTACGATTGGTATGCCACATATTTACGATTGTTACAGTTTTTCTGAATATCAGCATTAATAATGGAATACCAAAAATAATGGCAATGATTGATGATGTACCATTACTTGTCAAATTACCTAATACACTAAATACAATTTCTTCGGTATCCGCTACTGTTAATGATTGTACATCTCCACCGGTTTTTTCAATCATTGCAATAACAATATCGATAAACATCCCAATGATTACAACAATGTTTGTGATAAGTACATACCCTAATAAGCTCCATCCAATCTTGGTTCCTTGATGTCTGATTTCTTTTCCTAATGTCTTTTCCATGATTACTCTCCCTTAATGATTACAAATTTCTTTCCTTTTATAGCAAATCGTTCTATAGCGATTCCTACAAAAACTCCGGCTATATAACCTAAAATAATTAAAAACTTTTCCATTACGCTCCTCCCATATACCTGTAAGTTCACTCGTTTGCATAATAATTATACAATATTATGACGTTTTTTTTCATTCTTATGTCGTAAATGGTATTATATTTGTCGTGAAATGAAAATACAGTCATTAATAAGGAAAAATCCTAACTAATGACTGTATATATACTTTAACTATTCACCATCATATTCATCTGTGATTTTTGTATTCGTCTTGGACTTTGTGTCCTTCCTACTCTTCTGCCGTTTATTTCTTACGAGGAAATTTGTAATATACGAGGAAGGCTTTTTATCTTCTTCGGAGAAGTTTTCTACCCTATAATCCTCCGGATGAATATATAAAAGCTTCATATATGTTGAAGTCTCTGTTGGTAGTCCCTTTTGTGCAAGCTTTGTCTCTGCACTTGATTTGATAAATGCAAATAAAACCGCAAAA
Source organism: Lachnospiraceae bacterium (assembly GCA_015056925.1). Classification (GTDB taxonomy): domain Bacteria; phylum Bacillota; class Clostridia; order Lachnospirales; family Lachnospiraceae; genus COE1. The sequence continues at coordinate 29,166 of SVFJ01000001.1, forward strand.
ACCGGAACACCGATAATCATTCCCAATAAACCAAATAATCCACCAAATAAAGTGATTGAAAAAATGACCCAAAAGCTGGATAAACCGGTGGAATCACCTAAAATCTTAGGTCCAATGATATTACCGTCTACCTGTTGAAGAATAAGGATAAAAATCACAAAATACAATGCTTGTATCGGCTCTGCAAATAAAATCAGAATCGTACAAGGAATTGCACCAATAAATGGTCCAAAAAACGGAATAATATTGGTTACACCTATAATTACGCTCACCAATACATAAAATGGTGTTCCCATAAAACTGGTACAAATAAAACACAATACACCAATGATTGCCGAATCCAGAATTTTGCCAACAAAAAATCCGCCAAATGTTTTATTAGAAAAGCGAAGATTATGGATAAAACGGTTAGCTGTTTCTACCTGAAATACCGCATATGCTACTTTCTTAAATTGTGCAGAAAATTTTTCTTTGCTAAAAAGCACATATATAGAAATTATGATACCAATTACAAAATCCCACAAAACATTAAATACAGAAAAAAAGCTGCTGGTAACTGTCTTTAATATCGTATTCACTTGCGGAAGCACTGTCGTATTAAGAAAAGTGCTTAAATCCTGTGAATAATGATTCAAAAGGTCTACTATATATGTTTCTATCTCCGGATTGTCTGCTAACAGTTCAGAAACCCAGTAAATCAAAGTATCTACATAAGCCGGAAATTGATATACAATCGTCATAAGACTGTTAGTCACCTGCGGAATAACCAGTATCATGAAGCCATAAATAACTACTATAGCTAAAATATAAGTTATTATAACAGAAATTGCTCTGACATGCGTTAATCTTAGCTTGAGATTACATGATTTCAATAAAGGGTTAAGAAATTTACGTTCCTGAAAATTAACCAAAGGTGTTAATAAGTATGCAAGAACCAAACCATCGATAATTGGCATGCAGATGGAAATAATCTGAGCGAATACCCCCTTTAAATTCTCCAAATGAAACAATGCATAATAGGCAAACATACTACCAACAATTACTAAAAACGCCGTTAACCCCCAGGCGATACAATTTTTATTCTTTTTCATAAATTTTGAAAAGCACTCTCCTATCTCTTGGAATCTCTTGTGTTTTGATATAAAATAAGTTAAGGAAAACAAAACACAAAATTGAACCATTTATACATTTATTATATCATAATCTGACAAAGAAACTATAAAAGGATTATGAAATTTTATGAAAAACAGGCAAATATTTGCCTAAGATTTAGAAAGGCAAAGGAATAGAATGAAACTACAACAATTAATGAGTTATGTAAGAAGAGCAATTGATGATTTTCAAATGATTGAAGAAGGTGATAAGATTGCCGTTGGTATTTCCGGTGGAAAGGATAGCCTTGCACTACTCTATGCACTGAGTGGTTTACGAAGATTTTATCCTAAGAAGTTCGAAATATACGCTGTAACTGTAGATTTAGGATTTGACAATCTCAATCTTGAAAGAATCGAAGAACTCTGCAAAGAATTGGATGTACCATATAAGATTATTCAAACAGATATCGCGAAAATTATTTTTGAAGACCGCAAGGAATCCAACCCATGTGCTCTATGTGCCAAGATGCGAAAAGGTGCCCTAAATGATGCAATGAAGGCTTTAGGCTGCAATAAAATTGCTTATGCGCATCATAAGGATGATGTTGTAATCACCATGCTGATGTCGCTTATTTATGAAGGCAGATTTCACACCTTCTCACCGGTGACCTACCTTGACCGTATGGATTTAACTGTGATTCGCCCGTTAATGTATATGAATGAGTCAGATGTTATCGGATTTATTAACAAACACAATGTACCGGTTGTAAAAAGTCCGTGTCCTGCAGACGGTAACACCAAACGCGAATATATTACACAGCTTTTACAACAACTAAACCGTGAAAATCCGGGCGTCAAGGAAAGAATGTTCACGGCGATTATGAGGGGAATTTATCAATGAAATCAATAGACACTACCGGCAGTTATCATGAAGAACTCGCCAAACAAAACATATTGAAGTTGCGGGAAATTTTAGATACACTTCCACCATTTTGCGGGCAGTTTTTCCGTGGAACGCAGGATTATATTTCATCAAGAACACGAATTGCATATGCATACGATATTCGGGTATTTCTTGAATATATCCATGATACCAATCCCATTTTAGCAAAGATACCGGTTAAAGAGTATCCATTAGAGGTTCTGGACCAGATTACCAGATTGGATATTGAGGAATATATGCAGTACTGCTCCTACTATGTTAAGGACGGCAAGGAATATATGAATGATGAACGTGGTAAGATGCGAAAACTCGCTTCCCTTAGGAGCTTTTATAATTATTATTTCCAAAAAGAGTTAATTAAAACAAATCCTCCTTCACTTATCCCTATGCCCAAGCTCCACGAAAAAGAAATTATTCGTTTGGATGCTGATGAAGTTGCTATTTTACTGGATACTGTGGAGTCAGGAGAAAATCTTACCAAAAAACAATTAGAATACCATGAAAAAACCAAAGTGCGTGACGTAGCACTGCTGACGCTGCTGCTTGGTACCGGAATGCGTGTTTCCGAATGTGTAGGAATCGACCTGCAGGATGTTGATTTTAAAAATAATGGGATTAAGATATTAAGAAAAGGTGGTAATGAGGCAGTCATTTATTTCGGTAGTGAAGTCGAAACCGCACTATTGGATTATATTGAACAAAGAAATTTTATTACCCCTGAGGAAGGTCATGAGAAAGCCCTTTTCCTTTCTATGCAAAAGAAAAGAATCAGTGTACGTGCAGTGGAAAAACTGGTTAAGAAATATGCCGGATTAGTGACAAATCTAAAAAAAATTACACCACATAAACTTCGAAGTACTTATGGTACCGCTCTATACAAGGAAACAGAGGATATCTATTTGGTTGCAGACGTCCTCGGACATTCTGATGTAAATACAACAAGACGACATTATGCTGCTCAGGCGGATGAAAGACGTCGAATGGCCGCTAAGGCAGTTAAGTTAAGAGAACCATAATTCGAGAACAAAAGCCGGAGAGTTAAAATCCCCGGCTTTTGTTTTACTCAATATAGTTATATAGATACAAATTACAAGCCTCTAGGTCTACGGAATTCATATCAATAGACGTTATACTTCTACAATCATACGTTGTATAATAGTAAATCCCTTTGTCTGTATTACAACAACTTGAATATCGGGTATATTCATATTCTCCGTTTGCTGCCATAACACAACCTTTAGGCATAGCAACTGACGAGAGAATATGGAAAAATTGATTTACACTTTCTTTCTCAGTATTTCCAATACAGGATTTTTCTTTTACAAAAAGAGCACGGATAAAACGGGAAGATGAAGAAAAATCTCCGGGAAGTCCCATTGCGCCAAGCCCCAGACTATAGTTCTTTAAGATATTGTCAGGGCACAGCGTATTCTGTGCAAAACCTTCATGTAGTCCCATATAGTTATTTACATTCATCATGTGATAATCAAAGGTTGGATTATTGGTTAATACACCAAATGGATTATCATAGATTCGTAGCCCATGTTCCACACATTCTATGGTAATGGATTTTTCTTTATCTGAAATAATCCAGTGTAGGGGAGATAACGGTAGCTTCTCGCTAAAATTAATCTTCACGATATTTATCTTATCCAACAAAGCCATGACTTCTGTCATACAGGCGCATTGACTTAACAACCATGGTGCTAATTCAAATGGGGTTATATTGTCTTTTCCCTCTTCATATTCTTTGTAATCAGCGTTATCTGGGAAATTTAATCCTGCGATACTTACGCCTTTTTCATTGGTTGCTTCATAATACAGCGGATAATCATCTACTACTGTTGCCATTCCTATGATAGCATAGTGACTTTCCAAAGTACCTACGCATCTCATTTTGAATGGATAATTACGAGGAGTAATTACTACTCTTTCACCATATGTTCTTTCTAAATCCAAATTCCTTCCAAAATAATGATGATTTGCTCTATGGGATATTGCTGTACACATACTTTGTCCTCCTTTTACGTCGTATCTTTCTACGATATATAAGTTATCTTATCCCCTTTATCTCTTATTATAACTCATAAGATACTTTCTTTATAAATCCATTAGAATAGATGAAGTTCCTTTCAGTTTAGATTCTTTCTCATAATGAATGTTACTTAACGCTCCTCTAATTCTTTATACAATCTCTTGTTAAAATAAAATGCAAATCCACCAAGCAAAACGAAAGATACACTCTTTGTAATAAGTGCCGTTAACGGTATATTGTAGCCCGATATGTATTACTTCATTTTGGATTGCAAATATTTAACTTTGTCAAATATTCAATCAATGGTATTGCATACTCCTTAGAAGTAATATCGTAGGAACTTCTGATAGCCTGTTCAAAGCCTGCATCATATTCACTCTTGTTTTTTTGTTTGCTAAGCACAAAAGACATCATTTTCATAATCATCTTGTCAGGAACCTTCATATTCTTATAATCTAACCCACTTTGCATATAAAAATGAGCAGTAGATTCTAATTCTTCAGGTGTTAGGTTGTTCTTCCACATTTCATCTAATATAGCATTTCCTGCTTCATTTGGTGTTGCTCCTGTTGCAAATATTACAAGCTCCTTTGCCCTACTTTTGGAAAATAATTCTTTTGCCTGTTTTAAACCGTTAATCATACCGGCATATAATCCACCTCCATATACGAAGATGTCATAATCAGATATCAGTTCAGGTGTTACATCCTTTAATTCCATCACCGTACACTCTACTTCTTCTGCTATCATTTCTGCATATCTTTTGGTAAATGCTGTTTTACTCTTATAAACCACTAATATATTCATTTAAATTTTCCCTTTCCTGCTCATGTATATGAACACTACGCAATAAATATTGATTCTATAATTTTTTCAGATTATCTTCCATCTGCATAATTGTATGAATGGTAATTTGAAGCTGTTCTATGGAAATCCCTTCAAACATCGTATTGACTGCTAATGCACTTTTTTCATCATTAGCATTACAAAACTCCAGACAATACTTTGTCAGAACAACCCTCTGCTTTCGTCTATCTTTTTCATCTGTTAAAATATCAACAAATCCCTTCTTCTCTAATTTCAACAAAATCTGCTTTACATTTTGATGAGAACTTCCCATAATACCTGCCAACTCTTTTATTGTCGGACTTTCCTTGCACAGATTAATACATATAATTGCAAAAAACTGCTTCCAGCTAATCTCACCAATCATCTTATCCGCTACAGCTTGAAATCGATTATCAAATGCACTAAGCAATCCCAAGAGAAAATAAGAAGTTTCCGTATGGCTAAAATCAATATTTTTATGTTGCATTACTTCGTTAAAATCCATATATGCCTCCTGTTACGTAATAACTTACCTTTTATAAAAAGATAACATATTACCTATTCTGCGTCAATACAATAATTATAATCTTTAACTTGTTTTTTAATGTTGGAAACTTTATTTTAAAAAAAGTTAGTAAGTCATACAACTTACTAACTCTCTTGAAACTTTATGATTCAAATATACTTCGTATATATTATGTAGTTACTATTGTACTTGCTCCACTTTAACATATAAACCATCAAAACAAGCCTTAATATCCTCAACAGAACTATATGTAATCTCGTCATACATAATAAAATTGCCTTTGGCAGATATCGCTCCTGCTTCACCCACAATAAAAGCAACAGAAACAGGCATTGCACTTTCATATGTATAAATATAGATTACATTATTTTTAATATTTTCATTTACAAAAGATATTTCTTCAGAACAAATTGTTCCAGCGACAATCCTTTCTACGGTGCTTGCGGAATTTAACTGTGTAATTAAACTTTTCAAAATCTTATCTCTTGTATTTTTCCTAAATTCATCAGAAGATATATCATAATCCTTCCACTCAGCATACTTCCACAAACTCTCATCATCGACAGTGACCGCATAAACAGCTTTCGGTGATGCATAATTTCCAGCGCCAATATCCTGTATTGCTTCTCTGATGGCACTATCACCCGTATTAAGTTCAACATAACTCTCACATCGTGCAGCTTCAACCATTAAGGAAATTACATCTAATCCCTTTTGATACAATTCTCCAGACGTTGGAGTAAAAAGCTTTTGTACTAAAAGTATCAAAATTGCAAGTACAGGGATGGTAATTAAAACAATAACATCTCTGCTGGAAATAAATTTGTTGCTTCGCCTCTTGGATTTAGGCACGTTTCCTTGTATGCTTATCTCTGATTGTTGTTCGGTATTACCCTTTACAAGCAAATCCAATGAAACCTCAAATATTTCACTAAGTTTAATAATCTTCTCTAAATCAGGAATCGCATTATTGTTTTCCCATTTTGATATGGATTGTCTGGAAACATCCAATCGTTCTGCAAGGTCTTCTTGCGATAAGTTCTTTTCTGTTCGTAGTCTATATATTGTTTCGCCTAGATTCATCTACATGACCTCCTAATCATTAAATTCATGTTAAATTATAGCTGTAGCAGGCTGATATGTCTATCAAGGCAACTTTAAACGTTAGCAACTGACAGTTGCACAGGGGGGACAGGAATATAATGGGTGTTTTACTCTAAAAAAGCATCCAACATAGAATCCAACTCATCGCAAAACTCTTTTGGGGAGTCATACTGCGGAGAATGTCCGCATCCCTCCAAAGTAACAAATTGCTTCTTGGGAGCATCAATCAACGCACAATAGTCCTTTGAATGTTGCGTTGGCGTTACCCAGTCCTCAGCTCCCGAGATAAATCCGACAGGTATCTGATATTCTAATCCAAAATCCCGAACATCTATCATTTGTTGATGTTCAAAGAGCTTTTGATTCACACTATAATGATATGAATCAAATTGAAATTCCGTTTTCCATCGCATATCATCATATTCAAAATAAGGCAAACTATTGGCTTCAATCACGATTACATTTTCAAGTTCATGATATTTCTCTATATACTCTCTTAAAATCATTCGATTAACAGAAGTCCTATTCTGCTTATATAATCTATATGCTCTCTCCATTTCGCTTGTATCATCACCGTTAGCAATTGCTTTTGTCAAAGCGTCTTCGTAACTATATATCTCACTCTCCGAAGAAACAGTCTGGCCTATTCCAACATAAGCTGCTACCTTATCAGGGTGATTCAGTACATACTGACTTCCTAACAATGTTCCATACGAATGTCCTACTATAATCACCTTATCTTTGTCAAAACGATTACATACATAATCAACCAGTTCGTCTATATCTATTTGTGCCTGTTGGGGTGTAACTGAATACTTTTGCGAAGCATTGCTTATATTATGATAAAATGTCCTCCCACAACCTCTCTGGTCCCAGTTAATAATCGTGTATTCGCTTACAAGATATCTTTGAAAAATATAATTCATATAAGCATCCGGTGTTGCAGGTCCTCCATGTAACCATATGATAACCGGATTATTAATATCTGCACCTTGAATCAGCAAGTATTGCTCCTGACCACCAAGTGTTACATATGCCTCTTCGTTCACGCCTTTATATGTATTCATAAGCATTTTGATATGACTTATATTTCTGCATCCTATAACAATAACAATAGGCATAAAATGATAAATACAAATAAAAATAATTAACCCTTGTACAATACGAAGCAAAATATTTTTCTTCTTTCGTGATTCTGAAATCTCTTTATAATGGTTCCAATGAATACCAATATGTCCAATACCCAAAATCAACGTTGCAATTATCAAAAATATATTACTGCCATATATACCAAGTAAAAAGAAGGCAAACACAGGTAATGTAGCTCCTGCTACCGGAATCATACAAAGGCTTCTGTAAAAGTCGGACATAGTCTTCTCGCTTTTAAAATAGCGAATCCAGTAAACCTCGTAAAGCAACATTAGGCAAAAAGAAAGCGGAAGACAAATAAACCAAATAGAATCAAATCCAATATTAAAGTCTGAGAATATCAGTACAAAACAACATACTAATACTTCTCCAATTCTCTCGAGAATCTGTAAGAACTTATTTTCATTCTGCACATACTTTTCATAATCCTTAGGCTGATACTTTGTCCAAAAGAAATTAGGTATGAACAGCATGAAAAGATAGATAAGCCCTACATACGAAAAACCAAAATGAAACATTACATATCCTCCCTCATGTCACTGATTTTCTCAACAGCAACAAGTCTTGCTTCTTTAAACAATATTGGAGTCACATTAGGATATGTAAGATTGTGCGGCAATTCATCAAACAGTCTTATCTCAGCCATCTCACTCTCGGGTAATTCTCCAAGACTATGCACATCCGCCAGGAATACAACTCCATTGGCAGAACCATTTGAAACATATCCAAGATAATCACACAGCGGATAAATAGTTGCATCCCTTACGCCACTTTCTTCATAAAGTTCTCTTTTCGCAGCATCCAGAGGCAGCTCCCCTGCTTCAATATGCCCTCCCTGTGTCTCCCATGTATTTCGCATCTTATGACGACTCAGCATATATTTTCCTTGATAGAATGAACATACTACCACATATTTTATAGGTGTGAGTGAATTAATGGGGTATATTTTGCATTGTAACTCAGTTCCATGTGACATTTTAATTACTTCCTTACTTTAATATATTAATTGTATTACTACTTTCCAAATGTTTTATATTAAATTTATCTATGCAACACATAATAGTTCTCCAGCACCGTTCCATCAGCGGTCAGCATATGCTCTTTGGGTAGGATAAAACCTACTTTCTCTAAGGCTTTTATACGCTTCTTTGCCTCGGGAACTGCTTTTGTTACCACTTTATCACAGTAGAACAAATCATAGGTTGGTAATAGAATCAAAGACAAGATATCCTCAATCTCACTTTCCCTTTCATAATCACTTCTAAGGTCAAGACGCAATAGCCCGCAATTATGAAAGTAATCTTCTGAATCCCTGTGAAATAGCTCGATTGTTCCTATTACCTCATTTGTTCTCTTATCTATAATGCTCCAACGCACAAAATATCCATTGTCATAAGAAAAAATCCAAAATTCAATTGCCTGCTTCATACGTTCTGTTGTTGTGTAGTAAAAGTCATCCCCATTGCAATTATCACTGTTGAAAAACGGAACTGACTGCTTATCAGAATAAACTTTTAGCAAATCAGCGCAATCCTCTTGTGATATCAGTCTTAATAAGTAATTCTCATTTTCAAACTGTGGGCATACTTTATATACATTCTGCATCATACGCTCTCCTTCTCACTCTTATCATATAATGTATTACTCGATTGTAAACTCAGCCGCAAGATAATATTTTGTATCATCAATACCGGCATCGTCATGGACACTTTTTACAAGTCGATAGTGCCCCGGTGCAAGGACACCATGAAAACGACTCCAAATTACAGACCACTCGGAAGGTATATTCTTTTGGGCATAAAATCCGATTGCCGGAAACCCCCAGTTATCTATCACATAAGAAAGGCTATACCATTTATCATCTTGTAACACTTGTAAATCGTAATATTCTCCGTACAAAATATTCATGTCTGTTGTATTCAATATCTCAAGTATTGCACATGTAGGCTTATACGAAACAAAATGCATGGAAACGCCTTCCAGAACATTTACTTCTTCTTCAAACACCGATGTTGGCACTGCCTTTGGTGCATTCTCATCCATCTCACGACTCATATAATCAGCTACTCTGTATATATCGATATTCTCAGGAGTACTACCTGTATCCCGGTACACTTCAAGCTGTCGCCTACTAATGCGCTCTGTGTTGGTAAGAAGAATATAACGATACTCATTTCCCTTCTCATCTACATAGTTACATACATCCAAATACTCATAACATTTTTCCTCGTAACTGTCATCTGCATTTGCATACTTATCTCTCGACCTATCTCTTGCAACAATATATTTTTCGCCATCATATGTCAAATATGTAAGTATTGCATCCCCTTCTATCGTAAATTGAGCTACATAGAGTTCCTTTTGCACTTTGTGCGTCAAATCAATCAAATTCTGTGAACTCCAGAACTCATCTAGCTTTTTCCCATGCAAAATAACCATAACATCCTTTTCCAGAAGAGAAGCAGAATCATTAGGTAAGGCTTCAAGTTTCTCCCTTATTGTCATTTCGTTACTATTCTTTGTAGCTTTGGTATTCTCAAGACAATCATTCTCTTCTGCAATATTAAGTGTGTTAGATGATACACTGGCAATATAATATATTGTACTTAAACATATCAATAAAATAAGAATAGAAAATAGCTTTTTTGATTTTATATTTATGTGCATCGTATCTGTCTCCCTATTGTATCATTACTTTAATCTATCTAATTTTCTTTCACCACGCAAACATGCTGCCATGCAATCTACCGCTTTTCTAATAGGTGCATCGTTAATCGTGAACCCTAGATATTTTAAACGACGCAATGCCTGTTCTGTAGTTAGAGGATGTTTATTTGTAGGCCTACTCCTCCGTATAACCACCTGTAATCTCTATTGGATTACCGTCCGGGTCCATAAAAGTAAAGTACCAATAAGGTGAAAACACATTAATATATCGAATGGGTGTCAGTTCTATTGCGATTCCTAATTGCTTAATTCGCTCGTATTCTGCTTTCAAATCTTCTACCCCCAAGTTAATGAATACTTTGCGGGGATTCTGACTCGGCAATCTTATCTATGTCATCATATATTGGCCAATATTCTCCCTCGGTCTTAACCTGCTCTTTATTTTGAATATCATAATAGCCATTCATTAGGCAAAGATTAAGTCCTTGATTGTCAAACATTGCAAAACGCTTTCCATTTGTCGCTCTAACCTTCATATCAAATACTTTTTCATAAAAAGATACTGATTTATCAAAGTCTCTGACTACCAAATAAATTGAGCCATATCTCATCTTTTGTACCTCCCGATTTATATAATAAATTATATATCCCACAAGCTTAATTGTTGAGCCGTCTGCTTCTCTTCAAAGGTATGAAGATATGTAAATATCTGCTCATTATTATGTATGATACCATTCTCTTCACATATGCAATGAAACAGCTTCATCAATCGTGCATTGTTCGGACTATCAATCACATATTGATTGCCATACTGACGCATATAACGTTCCTTCATATGCGGGAAATACTTGTCCAAATGCTGATAAAAATATTCCCTATTGCCTTCTCTAAGCGTCAACCCCATACCAAAGCATATAATACCATATACCTTTGCCTCAATACACATATCTAAGATACCGCGAATATTCTCTTCCGTATCATTAATAAACGGTAATATCGGCGAAAGCCACACAACCGTGGGTATCCCTGCATCCCTTAAAATCTTTAGAGTTTCAAAACGCTCTCTAGTGGTGCTAACATTAGGCTCCAGCTTCTTACACAATTCTTCATCATAAGTTGTCAAAGTCATTTGCACTACACATTTTGTCTCTTTATTAATCTTTTGTAATAAATCGATATCCCTTAAAATTCTGTTCGACTTTGTGATGACAGTAAATCCAAAACCATACTCATCAATCAATGCCAATGCTTTCCTTACATAGCCAAGCTCCATTTCCAAGGGAATATAAGGGTCTGTCATAGAGCCCGTACCAATCATGCATCTCTGTCTCTTGTGCTTCAATGCATGTTCTAATAATTCAATTGCATTCTCCTTAACCTCAATATCCTCAAATTCATGCTCCATGTGATAGCATTTACTTCTGGAATCACAATAAATACATCCATGAGAACAGCCACGATATAAATTCATGCCATTCTTTGGGGATAATATTCCTTTCACTTGTACCAGGTGCATAATCTACTCCCCAAATTATGATTAGCTAAAATACTTATTTAGCTTAAATAATATAGAAATAAGTATTGCGCTTCCCATTATAATTCCCATAAAAATATACATACACCAATTCGGACACGCATCTAATACAAATCCCATTACAATAATAGCCACAGCAATAATAAGAAAGCAAATGCCTGTGAGTCGGCAAAGTGTCTCCGGTTTAAATCGAGGTACTACAACCCCTCTATTCGCACGAAAGAAAGAAGTTCCTTTCCCTTTCAAGAAACACAAAGCTACCAGAGCAAAGCACAATCCTATTAATGTTGTCAATCCAATCGCATTCATATTCATCTTTTAATATCCTCCTAAAATCCATCGTTAGTTGACATAATTATACAATATCATACCAAATCCTACCACATATTTCCTCTTGAATAGCACAAAAGGACTGTTAAAGGGGTGTACTACTTGGAAACGGGGATTCCTTTCGTACACTCAAGGGGAACAGTCCTTTTGTAATTTATATGGAATTTTGGACCGGCATAGTTATAGGTTATTTGACAAATTCTGTAGAGTAATATGGCACGATTAAATAATTGCCTGCATGAATCGTGTTACTTTTAAGAGAATTCATCCTCTTTACCTCTTCAATATATTCAATGGTACTTGCGTAGTTCTCTGTATCAGAATACTCCTCAGCGATAGCCCATAAGGTATCGCCCGGCATAATCTCAACACTCTTATAATACTTATAAGAAATCTTATGCTCCAAATCACTTGCCTGAGAGAAAAAACCTCCCCATAAGAATGATAAAAGAAGAACCAAAATAATAGACAATACTAATAATAAAATATTCCTTCTAACCTGACGCTCACGATATCTTCTCTTAGCTGCTGCTCTTGTGTAGTAAGCTTCTCTCATAATCTATACCCTCACCTTCGAATCACTTATCATCTGTACGCCAAATGTCGAACACTCTTTCCGAACATTTGTTTATATTTAGATTATACAGAACGTCCGTTTGTGTGTCAATAGGAAAACGAACAAATTTTTGGAATATATGTTTGCTTTTCAAAAGTGTGTGTGTTATGATTATATAGAAGAAATCTATGTTACGAATATATACTTAACATAAAGGAGGATTTACATATGGGCTATGGCAAGATTACAGCTAAGCAAAGTGAGATTTTAGAATATATTAAAGCAGAGATATTAAAGAAGGGTTATCCACCTGCTGTTCGAGAGATTTGCGAGGCAGTTAATTTAAAATCTACTTCTTCCGTGCATTCTCATCTTGAGACCTTAGAGAAGAACGGATATATCAGACGTGACCCCACTAAGCCACGTGCTATTGAGATTATGGATGACAGCTTTCAGATGGTTCGTCATGAGATGGCAAGTATTCCGATTGTCGGTACTGTTGCTGCCGGTCAGCCGATTCTTGCTGAGCAGAATATCGAGGGGTACTTCCCTATTCCTACAGAGATGGTTCCTGCCGGAGAGTCATTTGTACTTAAGGTTAAGGGAGACAGTATGATTAATGCCGGTATTTTCAACGGTGACCAGATTTTTGTTCAGGCATGTAATACCGCTAAGAATGGTGACACAGTAGTGGCATTGGTTGATGATTCTGCTACTGTTAAGACCTTTTATAAAGAAGACGGACACATCCGTTTACAGCCGGAGAATGACACGATGGACCCTATTATTTTAGACGATGTAGATATTTTAGGTAAGGTATATGGTGTTTTTCGTCTCTTCCGTTAAAATGAAAGGATAAAACAATGACATATTTTGCAGATTCAAAGGAACAACTGAAAAATGGTGGTGTTATTTTAGATGAAAGAAATGGTTGTATCAATGGTTGTAAAGTAGGCATTTCTGTATATGATAATATAGAGTACAATAAAGGTGGTATACATGAAGACCAAGAAGGCTTTTTGGTATTAGAAGGAACCGGTAAGGCTTTGTTTGGAGAAGAAGAACATGAAATATATCCGGGTATGACAATGATTGCTCCTGCCGGAGTGAAACACCAGATTAAAAAAGATAAAGAAAGTTGCGCTATTAAAGTCTTATATTTTCATGCGATGTAATATGTTATTTTGTCTACATTCTAAGAGCGCTGACTGATATCAGTCAGCGCTCTTAGTTATACTTATAATTCCTCTACATTCACAGTCTTTCCATCTCTCCAGATTCTCTCTAAGTCATAGAAATTACGACTCTCTCTATCAAAGATATGGATAACAATGTCATAATAATCTAAGAGTATCCAGTTAGCGTTTGCATAACCTTCTGTCTGTCTCTCATGCATTCCGGCCTTTGCAAGCTTCTCTAACACATTGTCTGCCAAAGCCTGCACCTGACTCTTGTTATTACCATGTGTAATCACAAAACAATCTGCTACAGAAGATACCTCATGAATATCAATTACTTGTATATTCTCTGCCTTCTTATCCTCTAATGCATCTATAATAAGCTGTAATACTTCTTTTCTGCTCATTCTCTACCAGCCTTTCTCTAATGCCTGATTATGCTTTGCTTTCGCAAGAAGCAATATAATAACGATAAGTTTCCTGTGTCATAGGGTCCATTGGTTCACCTTTTTCCTCAAGATAGTTTAAAGTATTTGCCAATATCTTAAGCAATGCAGCATCAATATCAACAAATGCCAACTGTCTAATCACATCCATCTCTGGAAGCGGCTTCCTTAATGGCTCAATATAGTCCGCAATAAATATAATCTTCTCTAAGAGTGACATTCCGGGACGACCGGTCGTGTGCCATGTGATAGCATTTAAGATATCTTCGTCATCAATATCAAACTCATTCTTAGCAATGTGGGCGCCTACCTTACCATGTAAGAGAAAAGCGTTCTCCTTCTCAAGCTCTGAATATACAATCTTATATTTATCACAAATACGAAGCTTCTCTTCATTATCCATGCATTTCGCGCAATCATGCAACATTCCTGCAATCATTGCCTTATCAGCAAAATCCGAATTTGTCGTATCCGGATTATAACGCATCGCCATTGCTACTGCAATATATGCCACACTCTCTGTATGATGATATCTTTCCTTTGTCAGCTCTTTTTTCAGGTACTTCTTAATCTTCTTCATATAAATGCTCCTGATTTATATAGTCCAGTACCTTACAAGGCACCATATCAGAGATATCACTTCCGAGCCTTACACCCTCGCGAATGGCTGTGGAAGAAATATCTACCTTATCCATATTCAAATATACAATCTTAGCCCCCAGCTTTGCCAGTTCTTCGCCTTTATTGCGTAACACATTCATATCACTGTCATCTCTTACTGCACACACCAGCGTACATAACGCAAAGATAATCTCAGGCTCTTTCCATTTATCAATATATAATAAGGAATCTGCTCCAAGAATAAAGTAATAGTCTGTGTCCGGATGCTTGGCAGTCATGCGCTGCAAGGTATCATAGGTATAGGTATTTCCTTCTCGCTCCACTTCGACCAAAGAAAGCTCAAAATTCGGACAATCAACAATAGCAGCCTGGGTCATCGCTACTCTATGCTTCGCATCCAGTACATTCTTCTTTAAATACGAATTACCACTAGGCATAAAAAATACCTTATCCAGCTTCAAGGTCTCATAAGCACACTTAGCCAGCCGGATGTGTCCGTTGTGAATGGGATTAAAGGTTCCTCCCATAATGCCTACTTTTTGCATATGAATAACCAGCCTTTCCACTTCCTATTTTGGAAGAATAATCTTCTGATTCTCCTTAAATGGCTTATATAATACTATCTTCTTACCGATGACCTGTACTACCTGTGAGTGAGTACGCTCAGCGATTACATTTGCAATCTCCTTCGGGTCATCAATACAGTTCTTTAACACTGCAATCTTTACAAGTTCTCTTGTATTAAAAACCTCTGAAATAGCTTCCACATTCTCCGGTGTTACAGAAGACTTTCCAATCTGAAACACAGGATCAATGTTCATTGCTAAACCTTTAAGATATGATCTCTGCTTACTTGTCATATTTCCTCTCATTCTGCCACTATATACAGCGGCTATGCATTTTAAAATTATTTATAGTAATTAAAAGCAAGACCGTACATACGAACAGTCGCACCCTCTTCGATTCCAAGAGCCTCAAGCTCGTCCAAAATTCCATTCTCCTTGAGGAAATCCTGGAAGAACTTAAATCCTCTCTCTGACTCAAGGTTCGTATAACCAAGCATCTTCTCGATTCTAGGTCCTTCTACTACGTATTCATTTGCTTTTTCATCGTATTCGACTGTATATGGTTCATTTCCTGTCACGATGTCAATATCAGGTATAAACTCAGGCTCAAATACTGTTGGTGCTTCATTAATCTCTGCAAGCATATCGCTTACATAATAAAGCAACTCATTCAATCCTTTTCCTGAAACTGCTGAAATAGGAAATACCTTAATTCCCTTTGGCTCAAATTCACTGCGAAGCTTTGCAACAGGGTCTTCACCATCTTCTACATAAATGGCATCTATCTTGTTTGCTGCAATGACCTGTGGTCTGTTCACAATATCTGCATTATAAGCCTCTAATTCCTTGTTAATCGCATAGATGTCTTCGATTGGGTCTCTTCCCTCTGTAGAAGCTGCATCCACTAAATGAATCAACACCTTAGTTCTCTCGATATGTCTCAAAAACTCATGTCCAAGCCCAACACCCTCTGAAGCGCCTTCGATTAATCCCGGGATATCCGCAATTACAAAGCCTTTCTTACCATCTAAATCTACAACACCAAGGTTGGGATTCAAGGTTGTAAAGTGGTAATTTGCAATCTTTGGTCTCGCATTGGTAACACGGGATAATAATGTTGACTTACCTACATTAGGATATCCGACTAAACCAACGTCTGCAATTACCTTTAATTCAAGGAACAACTCAAGCTCCTTTGCAGGCTGTCCCGGCTGTGCATACTTAGGTGCCTGCATGGTAGAGGTAGCATAATGCTGATTACCATTTCCACCTTTACCGCCTGACAAAATAACAAATCTGCGATTATCACATGACATGTCTGCAATAACCTTACCTGATTCAAACTCCTTAATAACAGTTCCTTCCGGAACCTTAAGGATAATATCTTCTCCGTTCTTACCACGGCAATTCTTCTTACCGCCGTTCTCGCCGTCCTCAGCGCAATACTTTCTTACATGACGGTAATTTACTAAGGTATTCATACCTTCATCAACTTCAAAAATTACACTTCCGCCATGTCCACCGTCGCCGCCATCCGGACCACCGTTTGGAACATATTTCTCTCTTCTGAAGGAAACGTGACCGTCTCCACCTTTTCCGCTTCTTATATAAATTCTCGCTCTATCTGCAAACATAATTCCCTCCATGGCATAATAATTGAAGTAAAAAGGCTTCAGGTGTACCTGAAGCCCTTAACACATTCGTAAAATAAAATCCTATAAATTACTGCTCTACAGGATATACGGAAGCCTGTTTCTTATCTCTTCCCTTTCTTTCGAATCTGAGTACACCATCAACTAATGCGAATAATGTATCATCTCCGCCACGTCCTACATTGACACCTGGATGAATCTTTGTTCCACGCTGTCTATATAAAATGTTACCTGCCTTTACGAACTGACCGTCTGCTCTTTTTGCACCTAATCTCTTAGACTCGGAATCTCTACCGTTCTTAGTAGAACCTACTCCCTTCTTATGAGCAAAAAACTGAAGGTTTAATTTCATCATGGTCTTACACCTCCTCAAATCTGAGTTTCAAATATTTCTTACCGTACAAATTTACAATGTCTTTTAAACCCATCACCATAGAATCCATCAAAAGCTTTGACTGCTCGCTGATTTCATTAGGAAATCTGCAATCAATATATCCTGTACTCTCGTCCGTCTTCACGTCCATTTCTTCATGAACAAGGTCATCAAGCGAATTCAACGTATTAATGACAAGAATGGATGTTGCAGCACATACAATATCCTTGCCGGATACTCCAAATCCTGCATGTCCCTTACAGGTAAAACCCTTATAAGATTCATTGTCAGATTTATAAACTGTAATCGTAGTCATAATCAATAACCATCAATTAAGCGTTGATTTTCTCAATCTTAACCTGAGTGTATGCTTGTCTATGACCGTTCTTCTTGTGATAGCCTGTCTTTCTCTTATACTTGTAAACGATAACCTTCTTGCCTCTTCCCTGCTCCATAACAGTTGCAGTTACAGTAGCCTTAGCTACGTCATCGCCAACCTTAAGAGAATCATTGCTAACAGCAATAACTTTGTCAAAAGTTACAGTGCTTCCAACTTCGTTCTCAAGCTTCTCAACCTTGATTACATCTCCCTCGGAAACCTTGTACTGCTTTCCACCTGTTGCAATAATTGCGTACATATTGCACCTCCTAAATAATTACTCGCTAACTTTGGTGTCGCAAAAGTGCGCACTTCTACCTCGTTATGCGGCATACTCATAAATATTATCATCAAATCCTCGAACTGTCAACATTTGTTGTGAAAAATAATATATTTTTTGTAAAGCTAATAATTCTCCTTTATCTCAAGTCAAAATCTGCTTTGCAAGTATGGGCTTTGTCTTTTTACGGGTAATCTCTACCAAACCAAGCGGTGTCATATCTACTACATTGGTATGTATCTTATCCTGTGAAGCCAGATACCTTAATTCCTTGATTAAAGTCTCCTGTTTCTCCAAACTCTTCATATTTAGAAAATCTATAATAATAATACCCGAAAGATTTCTTAACCGAATCTGGCGCATTACTTCTGTTGCCGCTTCCATATTAATCCGATAAATATATTCGTCATTTTCCTTACCCGAAATGTTCTTACCGGAATTCACATCAATGACATACATTGCTTCCGTTTGTTCGATTATCAGATAAGCCCCCGACTTCATCCATACCTTCTTATCAAACAGCTCACCAAGCTTGGTTTCTACTGCATACAGCTTCTGCATAGAATAAGCCTTATCTTCATATAGCCTAAGTAAAGAAAGAAGCTCCGGTCTGTTACTGCCAAGATATGCTTTTATTTCATCGAAAAGCACTTCATCATCTGTAACGATTTCTCCAAACTCAGCATGACTATTATCACATAGCTGTGTTAAATATTCAGCTGGCACCTTTCTCACACAGCTATAGCAGGTTCTATGCCGACTGTTTTGCAGTAATAAATCCATTTCCGAAGCAAGTTGTTTACACTCCTCGCTTAACACGGACAGCTGATTCTCCTCTGCAAGATTACCTGCATTGGTACGGACTACAACACCATAAGAAATATCCTCAGGTACTGCCTCAAGCAGCGCATCCTTCCATTTCTTTGCTATCTTATTAGAAATGCCTTTCTTGGTATCCGCATTTGTTATGACACAGTAACTTCCTGCCAAAGACAGATTCAATGTGAGAACAGGTTCCTTTGTACGAACTGCCTCTTTCTCTAACTGTACCAGCACTTCATCTCCGGCGACCAGCTTACCATTATACTCTCTATTGGTAAGTACAGGCGTGTATTTATCCAATGGCAAAAATCCCTTCTTTCCCGGAAGATAGTCAATAAACGCAGCATTCAGATGTGAAACCACATTAATTACCTTTGCCACATAGATATCTCCAATGGAACCATTTTCATTCTGCGCAGAAAAAGCAACTGAATCCATTCGATTGTTACTTGCTACAAAGGACAAAACTCCCTGCTTATATCTTGTTATTACAAGCTTTGCATCTGCCATTAGAAATCATCTCCAACCTGTCCTAAAGGAACCAGCTTACGGTTCTCCTCGTTACCAAGATTTGTATAGGTTTCTTCTCTTGTTACCAAAAGTGCAAGCTCATTAAGCTCAACATCATTTTGCTCATAAAATGCTTTCATAACTAAGCTTGGCTTAATATTTCCTGCACTACTGCAATCCACTGTAATCGAAATATCCTTACCATTCTCCAGCATATGACAATCATAAATAGAGGGCTTCATATCAAAGGTAGACTCACTTCTCTTTGTCTGCTTTGTTACCACAATCTCATCCTGTGCATAGAAATCTGCAAGCTTAGACACATAATCATAGCCCGGCTCATAGCCCTCTCTAAAACGAATGGTATAAGTAGCTGCGGAAACACTTGCCATAGCGTTTCCTGCTGTTTCAGGAAGAAGCTTAATCTCTAACACTTCGATTCCCTCTACCATCTGTGCATTTAACTGCTGCATCATATCAGCCTCAGTTGTTATGGAATTCACTTCAATATCCATATATTCGCCATTACTCTCTAAGCCGATACCAAGAGGCTGGGCAAAAGACATAATCTGGTGTGGACTAAAGCCGCTTGAATATGCAATATCTATTCCGGCACGTCTGATTGCTTTCTGGAAAAAGCGCATGACATCAAGGTGTCCGATAAATCTCAGGGCACCGTATTTTGAAAATTTAACTCTAAGCTTCATCGTTTGCACCATCCTTTTTATTTCTAGGCTCCACACATACACCACAGCCAAAACGGGCCGCACCGCATGCATTACATTCTAAATAGCAATTCTTAGTAACTTCTTCCTTTGTTGCCTGTAACCATTCTCTCTTTAAGAATTCCTTTGTAACACCGCAATCAATGAAGTCCCAAGGGAAGATTTCATCCAAATCTCTTTCTCTTGTGGTATAGAATCCGATATCAATACCACACTCCTCAAAGGTCTGCATCCAGATATCATTCTGATAATACTCAGCCCATGCATCATAAATACATCCCTTCTGATATGCCTTTAGGATAACCTCTGCAACCTTTCTATCGCCTCGCGCAAGGATGCCCTCCATTACGCTGGCGTCGGCCTCATGCCAGTTATACTTAATACTCTTCTGATTGAGCTGTTCCATAATAGAACGCTTTGTCAAATAAGCCTTGTCTAAGAACTGCTCCTTGGTGCACTGAGGTGCCCACTGGAACGGTGTAAACGGCTTTGGAATAAAGAAGGAGGTACTTGCAACAATCTGTACCTTGCCGTTTCTCTTCTCCTTTGGCACTGTCTCATAAAATGTCGCTGCAATCTTATTGGAAAGCTCTGCAATTCCTCTGATATCCTCCTCTGTCTCTGTAGGAAGACCCAGCATGAAATAGAGCTTAACTCTTGTCCATCCACCCTCAAAGGCAAGCTTGGAACCATTTAAAATAACTTCCTCCGTTAAACCTTTATTAATAACATTTCTTAATCTCTGACTACCTGCCTCAGGCGCAAAAGTAAGACTGCTCTTCTTCACATCCTGTACCTTCTCCATAACATCAAGGGAAAAGGCATCGATACGAAGAGAAGGCAGGGAAATATTAATCTTCTTCTCATTACACTCTTCAATCAGGAAATTCACCAGCTCTTCTAACTTTGAATAATCACTTGAACTTAATGAGCTAAGAGAAATCTCTTCATGCCCTGTATTGGCAAGCATCTTTACTGCATATTCCTTGAGCATCTCAACATCTCGCTCACGTACCGGACGATAGAGCTGTCCCGCCTGACAGAATCGACAGCCTCTGGTACAACCACGCTGAATCTCCAATACCACTCTGTCCTGTGTACACTTAATAAATGGCACAACAGGCTTCTCAGGGTAATAGGTGTTTGTAACATCCTTTACAATTTCCTTCATAATCTTTGTAGGAATACCTTCTCTTGTGGGAGTAAAGGACGCAATCGTACCATCCTCCTTATAGCTTACCTCGTAAAACTGTGGCACATAAAGTCCCGGAATCTTAGCCGCAAAAGCCAAGAATTCTGTTCGACTCATATTCTTAGCCTTGCATTCCTTATATAAATCCAATAAATTACGGTACTGGGTTTCACCCTCACCAATGTAGAAAATATCAAAGAAATCTGCAATTGGTTCAGGATTATATGCACACGGACCACCACCGATTACGATAGGGTGTTCCTCTGTTCTATCCTTTGCCATAAGCGGAATCTGCGCCAAATCAATCACCTGTAAGATATTGGTATAACACATCTCATACTGAATAGTTATGCCTAAGAAATCAAAATCCTTCAGAGGCTCCTGTGACTCTAATGCAAAGAGAGGAATATTTTCCTTTCTCATAATGGCATCCAAATCAGGCCATGGTGAATACACACGCTCACACCATGTATCCTCAAAGCTATTTAACATATCATAGATAATCTGTATTCCAAGATGTGACATTCCGATTTCATATACATCCGGGAAACACATAGCAAAGCGAATATCTACCTGCTCCTTATCCTTCATGACACTATTTACTTCGTTACCAATATAACGTGCCGGCTTTTCAATTTTTAATAAAATTTCATCACTTAGCGCTAAATTTCGCATGTAATTTCTCCGTTTCTATTTTATAAATATGCGTTTCTCAAACCACACAAACACCTGTGTAGTAGCTCCCAATAATGTGCTTTTAGCACATTATGCGCTGCAAAAGCGTCGCATTTATGCGATATCTTCCTTGCTTTTGCATGTGCATCCATGCGGAGTTGCTTTTAAAATCATAGAAAATCCTATGATTTTAAAAGCATAACACAGGTGTTAAGTCTTTACAATCTTAAATTATCCGATAAAGCGTCCTTCTTCGTCAAATGTACACAATACACCACCGATATCTACAACACCAGTTTGCATCACTCCATTTGTATCGAAGTAATAAATATGGTTACCAATCGTTACCATACCGGTTTCCATATGACCGTCTGTGGCAAAATATCTTCTGCCATCAGGGAAATCAAGGAAACCTGTATACATGACACCATCGGCGCCAAAGAAGAACTTCAATCCTGCAAGCTCGTGCAAGCCTGTCAGCATCAAACCATTGGAATCGAAGTAATACAGCTTATTATCAACCAAAGTCAATCCTAATGCCATCGTTCCATCCGGCTTAAAATAGAAGGTTCCATTCTCTGTCGGTAACCAACCGGTATAAAGCTTACCGGTTCCATCAAATAAGTATCTGGCTCCGTTCAAATCCAGCCAGCCCTTCTTCATCTTATAGTTCTCGTAATAGTAAATCGCTCCCTTACGAGCCACAAAGCCTGTGTCAACAATGGTGGTAGAATAATCCTTTAAGGAGAAATTCAAGTCTACATCTCCCTTGATTCCGTTAATTCTTCCTGTACTGCTATACTGCCATACAGAGGCATCGGGAATATCCAGTTTATTCCCCCACTGTGCGACCCATTTATCATAATGTATGTTGCCGATTTTGCTGTTGAACCAGTATTTATTTGCATAAACCATCGGATGATACCCTTCAGCCTCTACCAAAGCACAGAAGGTATTTGCCATCAATGCCAGCGTGTTCGCACTCAAGCTCTGCTGAACCTTATCCTCCACATCCCAGACAATCGGATAGGACACCTCAAGATTCTGTACCAGATTCAACACGAACTGTGCTTCCATAGCAGCTTCATGTACATTGGTAGCATAAGAATAGATATAAACACCTGTCTTAATGCCTGCCGCCTGTGCACCTAACATATTAGCAAAGAAATAATCATCAATTCCGCTTTTCAGGCTTCCTGCCTTAATAAATGCAAAGGAAACTCCGCTTTTGGCTACAGCATTCCAGTCAATCTTTCCCTGCCATTTAGAGACATCAATACCTGTTTGAATCGTGTTAGCATTTGTATGAAGTGTCGGCACTCCCGAAAGCATCAGGGATGCCAATGCGATGCATATACTCTTAGTAAGCATCTTTCTGCATCTGTAAATACGACCTCTCGTCATTTGTGATATATTCTCCCCTTTCTGTGAGTTTTCCCACAAATACAGTATATCGTATTTATTCACACTTCGCTATATGAAATTGTTGGGAAGATTCAGACAAAACCAAAAACATATGTGTTCGCACTTATCTGTTTGCTAATTCCACCATAATCTCTTCCCAAGTAACCCCCTTCTCAACCATAAGTACCATCATATGATAAAGAAAATCTGAGATTTCGTATTTAATCTCATTGGTATTAGGATTCTTAGCTGCAATCACAATCTCTGTTGCCTCTTCGCCAACCTTTTTCAAAATCTTATCTACACCCTTATCAAAGAGATAGTTAGTATAGGAACCTTCCTTAGGGTTCACCTTTCTATCCATAATAACACCGTACACATCCTCAAATACCTTTAAAGGATTGGTGTCATTGTACTCTTTCTTAAGCACTTCATTGAAGAAGCAGGAATAACTTCCTGTATGACATGCCGCACCAACCTGTGAAACCTTAGCAAGCATTGTGTCCATATCGCAATCTATCGTTAAGGACTTCACATACTGGAAATGACCACTTGTCTCCCCCTTTGTCCAAAGCTCATTACGACTTCTGCTCCAATAAGTCATCTTACCAGTCTCAATCGTCTTATTGTAAGATTCCTCATTCATATACGCTACCTGTAATACTTCATTTGTTCTATAATCCTGTACAACAACAGGCAGCATTCCGTCTGAATTCAACTTAAAATCACTCCACTTATAAGCAGCCTCACATACACTAACGGTAAGTCCCTGCTTTGCAAGTGCCTGCTTCCATACATAGATATCCTTTGCATGGTTATTGACAAAATTACCCGTAATACCGTCAATACCATCATGACCTAACAATGTCGCCAAAGCATCCTCTTCCATGCGCTCTGCAAGGCAGGTAGAAGGAAGTGCTGTAACGGCATATGCCTCTGAAATAATGTTAGAGTTCATGCAGATAAGTTCACTTACATACTCCTCAAGCAATGTCTTATTTGCCTCAAGCTCAGACACATTGGCATAAGACGCAAGAATCTTACTCTTACCAAACTTCTTAGATACTTCTTCTGTTATTTCTACATTAGAAGCCTTAGAATAGTTCAATACAGCCTTCGCACAGCCTGCATACAAAAGCTTCTTAATATCCTCCATACGCTTTACATTACCTGCACCAATGACAGGTACCTCACTTACAAGCGCAATCTTCTTAATGATATCAAGAGCTGCCTCGTGCTCCTCATCTGTCACTGACTGGTCAAATACAATAATTCTGTCCGCACTGTTATTACAATAATATGCTGCAAGCTCTGCTGCATCCTCATTTACCACAGTATGGTCTGTAAGACTTCTAACTGCCTTACCCTGATATAAATATATACATGCATCAATTAATTTCTTACTCATGCCAATTTCCTTTCTTATCTCATATATATCGCACGAAAAGGTGTCACTGTATAAAATGACACCTTGCTTTCGATTCTAAGCCAGACTTCCCTTTGTAGAAAGAACATCCTGAATTCTATTATCGTAAGAGGTAGCATCATCTAAAGCCTTTGCAAACGCCTTAAAGATTGCCTCTATCATATGATGACTGTTATTACCGCTTAACATCTTAATATGAATATTCATACCTGCGCTGTAGGATACTGCATAGAAGAATTCTTTTACAAGAGAGGTATCTAACTCGCCACACATCGCATCCGGGAAGCTGCAATCAAACTGCAGATAAGGACGTCCGCACAAATCTACTGCACAAAGTGCCAAAGCATCATCCATCGGAAGAATAAAATATCCGTAACGCTTAATGCCCTTCTTATCGCCTGCCGCCTCACGAATTGCATTACCAAGAACGATTCCTGCATCCTCCACGGTATGATGTCCGTCCACCTTCAAATCACCCTTAATAGCAACATCTAAGTTAAAGAAGCCATGCTTTGCAAATCCTTCTAACATGTGGTCAAAGAATCCGATTCCCGTACTTACATTGGAAGCTCCGTCTCCGTCCAAATTCAAACACATCTGAATGTCTGTTTCTTTTGTAACTCTGTTTACACTTGCACTTCTACTCATATTCCACCTCCACAAATATTATCATTAGTCTTCAAATCTGACTCTGATTGAATTCGCATGTGCTGTTAAGCCTTCCTTCTCAGCGAATAATTCAATATCCTTATGTACCTTCTCTAATGCTTCTCTGGAATAGCTGATAATGCTTGATTTCTTCACATAATCATCAACATTTAAAGGTGAGAAGAACTTTGCAGTACCGTTTGTCGGTAATACATGGTTTGGTCCTGCATAATAATCACCTAGCGGCTCAGAAGAATACTCTCCAAGGAAAATGGCACCTGCATTCTTAATCTTTGTCATGGTATCAAATGGATTCTTTGTCAGAATCTCTAAATGCTCTGATGCAATCTCATTGGTTGCTTCTATGGCAGTCTCCATATCAGGAGCAATCAAAATATATCCATAGTTATCCAAAGACTTCTGCATAATCTCTGTACGGCTTAACTTACCTAAGAACACATCTACTTCTTTAGAAACTGCTTCAGCAAGCTCACGGCTGGTTGTAACTAAAATTGCAGACGCAAGCTCATCATGCTCTGCCTGTGATAATAAATCCGCAGCCACATACTTAGGTGTTGCAGTCTCATCTGCTAATACCAGAATCTCAGAAGGACCTGCAATAGAATCAATACTTACATGTCCGTATACCGCACGCTTTGCAAGGGCTACAAAGATATTACCGGGACCTACAATCTTATCTACCTTAGGAATCATCTCAGTTCCATATGCCAATGCCGCAATTGCCTGTGCGCCGCCCACCTTAAAAATCATGTCAACACCTGCAATATCAGCAGCAACCAATGTGGCAGGATTTACCTTGCCATCTGCACCTGCCGGTGTAGTCATTACAATATTAGGTACACCTGCTACCTTTGCCGGAACAACATTCATTAATGTGGTAGAAGGATAAGCAGCCTTTCCGCCCGGAACATAGACACCAACTGTCTGCATAGGAGTAATCTTCTGACCAAGGATAGTTCCGTCTTCCTTTGCATCAAACCAACTGTTTCTCTTCTGCTTCTCATGATAAGCTCTGATATTGGCAGCAGAGTCCTTCATCACACGGATAAAGTTCTCATCAATCTGTGTATAAGCTTCTTTAATCTCCTCCGGTGTTACCATGAAAGTTTCCTTTGTCATTTCACACTTATCAAACTTCAAGGAATACTCAAAAATAGCCTCTTCCTTTCTTGTCTTTACATTCTCAATAATATCTGCAACGATTTTCTCATACTCGCCGTAATCATTTGTACTTCTCTTTAATAAATCCTCTAACAGATTCTTCTTTGTTTCATTTGTCAGACTTACGATTCTCATATCTTAACCATGCCTTTCGCAAATTAATAATTTGTTATAACTGTGCCTTTAATGCCTGAAGGATTTCCTTAATTCTGTCTGCCTCCATCTTCATGCTGACCTGATTTACAATCATTCTTGCTGATAATGGGCAAATCTCTTCCAAGACCTCTAAGCCGTTCTCACGAAGTGTGGAACCTGTCTCTACAATATCTACAATCACATCACTCAAATCCACAATCGGTCCTAATTCAACAGAACCATGCAGCTTAATAATATCAACTGTCTGATGCTTCTTGTTATAGAAATAATCCTTTGCAATATTGGGATACTTACTTGCTACACGAATCATCTCATGATGCTGTAACAGCTCCTTAGCTGATGCCGGACCGCATACACACATACGGCACTTTCCAAAGCCAAGGTCCATCACCTCATATACCTTACGGTTCTCCTCTAAAATAGTATCCTTTCCTACAACACCGATATCCGCCGCACCGTACTCAACATAAGTAGGTACATCCGAACCCTTTGCAAGGAAAAACTTCAGCTTTAGCTCCTCATTCACAAAGATAAGCTTACGCGAATCCTTGTCCTTCATCTCCTCACATGTAATACCAATCTTCTCTAATAACTCTAATGTCTTATATGCAAGTCTGCCTTTACCAAGTGCAAAGGTCAGATATCTCATATCTTCACTCATTTTCTAACCAACCTTTCCAAAACTAATTCACGTAAATAACCTTTGCAAAATGATGTGTCTTTGCAAACTGCTCATATGCTTCCTTAGACTGCTCCTGCTTCATCATTACTGTAGAATAGCCTTCCGCCCTGTACTTTTTAGCCTCAACAATTGCCTGTGCTGCGTCACAGCTGTATACAAGAAGCAAATTCTTATTATCAGCAGCAGGACAAAGCTTCTGTCTTGTCAATGCTGCTACCAAATCATCAATCATAACCACAAAGCCTGTTGCAGGAGCCGGCTTTCCAAACTTCTCAAGTAAGTTGTCATAGCGTCCGCCCTTAGCAATGGCACTACCTGTTCCATATGTATATGCATTGAAAATAACGCCGGTATAATAGTTGTACTTACTTACCATAGCCAAATCAAAAGAGATATATTTCTCTACACCATAAAGCTTCAAGACCTCATATACCTTCTGCAAGCGCTCAATTGCCTTCTTGGAACGGTCATTTCTTGCAAAAACAAGAGCCTCGTCTAATATCTCATATGAACCAAAAAGCTCCGTAACAGATAAAAGCGCCTTGATATCCTCGTCAGAAATATTTCTACCTGCTAAAAACTCTTCTGCTCCAAAGTAATTGCGGTTAGAAATCAGCTCACGAAGTGCAAGCTCTGTATCCGAGTCAAGTCCTGCCTGTGCACAAAGGCCCTTAAAATACTCTGCCTGACCAATGGATACCTGAAACTCCTTTAAACCTGTATTCAAAAGTGCCTCTACAAGCATGGATATCATCTCTGCATCCGCCTCAGGTGAAGAATCTCCAATCAACTCTGCCCCCATCTGTGTAGTTTCCTTAAGCTTACCCTGTAAATTATCTGTATTAATAAAGTTATTTCCTGCATAGCAGAAACGTAACGGTATTGTCTCATCCATAAAGTACTTTGCAGCACTTCTTGCAATGGAAGGTGTAAAGTCCGGTCTCAAAACCAGAGTATTGCCTTCCTTATCAAAAAACTTATACAGCTCCTTTGATGGTGTTGTACCAATCTCACGACTGAATACATCAAAAAACTCAAAGGTCGGTGTCTGAATCCCCTGATATCCATAGCTTGAAAGCTTCTCCTGAAAAAGATTCTGAATGTTAAGCTTATTCACATATTCAGCACCATAAATATCACGCACACCCTCCGGTGTATGTACCAAACGTTTTCCCATAAATTCCATATATGTCACTCCTCATATCATAATCATATATTACAGGAACCACTTCGTGAACCCTGTAATCGGATGCGCGGCACAAAAATGTGCCTTTTATGAGAATTTGCTTTGCAACTTCTCATAAGTTATATTATACTCTTTGTTTGCTTTAGTGTGGTAACGTGCTAATTTGTTACCATGATGAAATAAAGTATACACACTTTCTATCAACGTGTCAACCTTTTAACAATATTTACTCACGTTCGCTTAAATCTAACTGCAGCATCTCAAGATACGGCACCAATATCCCTTGCTTCTTTTCAATAAAATATTTAGGATTTAACTCATCAAAACGAAAGCTCTTTCGTCCCCCATCCTCCATGCGTTTCCAAAAGACCGCCAAATCGCGAAAAGGCAGATAATACATCACATCCCGCTTGGTATAATAAATCAAAAAGAAGGCTACGCCATCCTGCTTCTCAAAATCCCGCATAAACTCCACCTGATGCGGGTGAATGTTCTGCAGAGAAAAGGTATCTACGGCACATTCTTTCGCATCAAAGCAGACAGGAATTCCCTGTACAGCACCGATGTAGTCCACCGTACTCTTTTGGTCAAAATAAGCCAGGGTAATATGTCTGCTCTTTTTATCAATATTAATAGGGGTAATCGGTGTTGGCACCTTTTGTATCAGTGCCAAATGATTATCCCTATATTTTTCATTTGTTCTGTTAATCATTTCCTCCAATAAGGAGCCTCGTAATCCCCTTGAATTCCAAGTCGCCATATATTCGTAATTCCTTTCCGTGTACGGCATTCTCTCCCCATTACACAAGCTATCAATCCATTAATTCTTTAAAAAGCTCTGGCTCTTCACAAACCAAAGTCATTCCGGACAGCTCATGGAAACGTTCATCTGCAATATGAGGAAATACCAAACGCTTTGCATGCAACAGCTGTGCCTTAACGCCTGCCTTTCGGTATTCACGATTCAGCTTTTCATAGCCATACTTACCATCTCCAAGAATCGGATGACCTAACGATGCCAGATGAGCACGAATCTGATGTGTCTTGCCTGTAAAAAGCTGTACCTCCAGCTTGGTTAAATCGTTTGCTTTCTGTAAGGTCTCAAAGGCTGTATCGATAAAAACTGCATCCTTCTTCTGTGACTTTGGAATGTCCTGCTCATTTTGATAAATCACAACCTGATTAGCAGCTTCCTTCTTATATAGATAACCTGTTACACGTGTATTCAGGTCAACCTGACCGCCGACGATACAGACATAGTACTTCTCTAAAGTCTTTTCCTTAATCAATTGGCTCATAAGCTGCGAGCCTGCAAGACTCTTACCACATACCACCATACCCGAGGTATTACGGTCCAGTCTGTTACAAATAGACGGCTTAAAGGTTGCAAGCTCGTTGGCAGAGATGTCACCCTTATCCAACATATAACCAATCAGCCATTCATTCACACTGACATCTGTTGGGTCTGCCTTCTGTGATAAAACACCTGCCGGTTTATTCACCACAAGAATATCCTCATTCTCATAGACAATCCTTAAATTCTTAAGCTCCTGATATGCCTTATGATAGCTTTCCAGACTCTGTTTGGATATTCCTGTATTTACAACTGCCTTTGCCTGTTCGCCATTGGCAACAACCTTCTGTCCGGTAAACTTCTCAAAGGTTTCATCTGAAAGAAATAGCTTAATCTCATCATTGATTTGAAGCATTTCTTTTCCATCACTCTTCTTACCGTTCAAGACGATGTTTTTCTTGCGCAGCATTTTGTAAATAAAGCTGTCAGGTGCATTCTTTAATAGCTTTTTTAAATATTTATCGAAGCGCTGATTCGCCTCATTCTTCTGAATCTGATATAAAAACACGTCTTACTTACCTTCCTGACTTCTTATAATGAAATATCACATAACAGCTGAGCAATCTCTGTTTCTTTACTGCCTGACTCCAACTCCTTAAGCTGTACCAAACGCTCCTCAAACTTCTTCTGTTCCTTAAATATCTTAATTGTAAGGTTAGACAGACTGTTCATCTTTGCCAAATCCTGAATATGTGTCTGACATGCTTCCACATCACACTTTTCAAACTCTGTATAGCCAATTACATTATTTCCTCTGATTGCAAAGGCATTGATTGCAAAATTCTTCTTGTAGGAGGTAAGGTACAGATTGTAAAGCACCTTAACCTCTCCCTTTTTCTCTTCAACAGACTGCCAAACCTCTTCCTTGTACTTTGGCACTTTCAAATACATAATCATAGATACCAGACTCTTGCTGGCAGGTAAAAGTCCTAATACTGCTACAACTGTTAAAAGATTGGTCTTTGTGCCGGTGGACAAATATCCCATCAACATTAATCCAAAAGACAATCCGAAGAATACCACTGTCTTAATAATCTCCAGCTTTGTCTGTCTCTGCATATATCCATAATCACCTTTAACAGGCTTATTCTTCTGTGTGTCCATTTAATGTCATGCCTTTCTGTTTCTCATTACTTCATATTTCTCATAAATGCCAAAATCAAATCATGAGGCAGCAGCTTGGTAATCAGCTGTGTTGCCCGCATAGGTAAACCATATACAACCACCGTCTTCTTCTCTTTGGATGCCTGTATTGCCTGTGCCACTACATCCTCAGCCTTTGCCATAACAAGCTTCTTGATTCCCAAAGTATTGCCATTCTTCTCTGCAATATCAAAGAATGGTGTGTCTACAGGTCCCGGACAAACTGCTGTCACATAGATTCCCCGTTTTCTTAAATCCTCATTAAGGCCTCTTGAAAAGCTGAGGACATAAGACTTGGTGGCTGCATATACTGCAAAAGACCGCTGCGGTATAAATGCCGCACTTGACGCAAGCTGAATCATTCTGCTGTTGCACTTCATATACGGAAGACACATATGTGTCATCTGTGTTAATGCCCTGCAATTCAAATCAATCATGCCAAGCTCGTCCGCTTCACTTTGCTCATCAAACGCACCAAGTATTCCATAGCCTGCACAATTTACCAGCATACGGACATCCGGCTTTTCTCTTTGCAAAAGAGCCTTCAATCTATCCATATCCTGCTGCTTTGTCACATCCATATCCAACACTCTTGTCGTATGCTCCATAACGGATGCCACCTCTAAGAGCGCTTCCTTACGTCTGGCAATCAGCCAAATCTCATCAACCTTCTTCATAGATAGCTCTGCATCTAACTGCAATGCAAATTCTGTTCCCATACCTGAAGAAGCACCTGTAATAATCACAATATTCATCTCAACATCCTACCTTTCCATGATACACATCCATAAACTTTCACTACTTTTTCTTATGTGTGTTACGAATCGTTTTCTTTTTCTTAGGCTTTTCTGTCGATTTATAAAATGCTGTATTCTTTGCGCCCTTATTTGTAGTCTGTTTACCACCCTTAACAGACTTGGAAACCGCCTTATCTCCTGTCTTCTTACCCTTATAGCCTTCCGATGCATTCTGTGAAGCGAGCTTTCTAGGCTTAATCAGACACTTCTTATCAAAACCGATTAAATCCTCTCTTCCTGCAGCCACCAGCGCCTCACGCACCAAATCATAATTCTTTGGATTACGATACTGTATCAATGCTCTCTGCATTGCCTTTTCATGAGGATTCCTGCATACATATACAGGCTTCATGGTATCCGGGTTAATACCTGTATAATACATTACCGTAGACATAGTAGAAGGTGTTGGATAGAAATCCTGTACCTGCTCCGGCATATATCCGATATCTCTTAGGTATTCTGCAAGCTCTATCGCTTCCTTCAGAGTAGAACCCGGATGTGAAGACATCAGATACGGTACAAGGAACTGATTCTTACCGAGTTTTTGATTTAATCTCTTATACTTAGCACAGAAGCCTTCATATACGGCATTCCTTGGCTTACCAAGATGCGATAATACCGTATCACTGATATGCTCCGGTGCAACCTTTAGCTGTCCGCTGATGTGGTGCTCTACAAGCTCCTTAAAGAAGGTATCATCCTTATCCTCCATTAAATAATCAAAACGGATACCCGAGCGCACAAATACCTTTTTCACCCCCGGCAGTTCACGAAGAGTACGTAAAAGCTGTAAATAATCGGAATGGTCTACCTGCAGATTCTTACAAGGTGTAGGGAACAAGCACTGTCTGTTCTTGCATACTCCCTTTGTCATCTGCTTTTGACAGGACGGCATTCTAAAGTTGGCTGTTGGGCCTCCTACATCATGAATATATCCCTTAAAATCCTTATCCTGAATCACAAGCTTTGCTTCATCAACAATAGACTCATGACTTCTTACCTGTATGGTACGCCCCTGATGGAAGGTTAATGCACAGAAGTTACATCCGCCAAAACATCCTCTGTTGCTAATCAGCGAAAACTTAATCTCTGCAATGGCCGGAACACCTCCTGCCGCCTCATAAGACGGATGGTAGGTTCTCATATATGGTAATGCATAGACATCATCCATCTCCTGCATGGTTAATGGCTCCTGCGGAACATTCTGTACCACATAAGTTCCGTTTGGATATGGCTCTACCAATACCTTACCATTGAATGGGTCGGTGTTGTTATACTGGGTCTTAAAGCTCTTGGCATATAAGCTCTTATCAGCAAGCATATCATCATATGCCGGAAGAATCTCATAATTATATAATCCGCTGATATCCTTTGTTTTATAAACAGTTCCTGGAATAAAAGTAATATCCTGCACTGCAATCTGACTATTCAAAGCATCCGCTATCTCTACAATGGACTTTTCACCCATTCCGTAAGAAATCAAATCTGCCTGACTATCCAGCAAAATAGAACGTTTAAAAGAATCTGACCAATAATCATAATGTGCCATACGTCGAAGACTCGCTTCGATACCACCGATGATAACCGGTGTCTTCTTATAGGTTCTACGAATTAAATTACTATATACCACAACCGCATGGTCAGGTCTTTTATAGGCTTCCCCTCCCGGTGTATAAGCATCCGACTCTCTATGTCTCTTTGATACATAATAATGATTTACCATGGAGTCCATATTACCTGATGACACTAAAAAACCTAATCTTGGCTCACCAAACACATCAATACTGCTATCATCCTTCCAGTCAGGCTGTGCAATAATACCTACCGTATAGCCATGCGCCTGCAGAACTCTTGAAATAATCGCCGTACCAAAGGATGGATGGTCCACATAAGCATCACCCGTCACATAAACAAAGTCTAACTGTGAAACACCAAGCTCTTCCATTTCCTCTCTTGTAATTGGTAAAAATCCATTCTCTCTAGACAAAATTCTTTCTCCTTATCTTATCAATCTCATAAAATATCCTACGACTTCAGACCGGAAATCTCTTCATCTGTTAATTCACGAAAATCACCCTTCGCCAGCGATTCATCTAATATCAGGCTTCCCATAGAAAGGCGCTTCAAATAGGTCACCTGTCCGTCAACCGCCTGAATCATACGCTTCACCTGATGGAAACGGCCTTCTGTTATCGTGAGCTTAATGACATATCTGTCACTATCTATCCTTACAACCTCTACCGCAGCCGGCAGTGTAATATCCTCATCTCCAATATCTACTCCCTGACAAAGCTGTGTTATCTTTGCATCATTAAGCTGTCCGTCGCACTCTACATAATAGGTCTTTGCTACATGTTTCTTGGGTGACAAAAGATTATGTGACAGCTCTCCGTCATTCGTCAAAAGAAGCAGACCCTCTGTATCCTTATCCAGCCTTCCTACCGGAAAAATATCTTTCACCAGCTCCTTTGGAAGCAAATCAATCACTGTCTTATCCAAATTATCCTTCGTTGCCGTAACAACACCCGCAGGCTTATGAAGCATGTAATACCGATATCTTTGATAGCTTAACAGCTTTCCCTGATACCGCACTTCATCCTTCGTTTCATCTATCTTAATGTCCGCTTTCTTTACAGCCTGTCCATTCACCGTAACAAGCCCCTTTTTTACATATTCTTTTACCTGACTGCGGCTTCCCACCTGCAAATCAGCCAAAAATTTATCTAAACGCATATTTATCCTCGTTTCATAATATCTTATAGGGAATAAGCCTGTATCGGAAACAAACTATGTCCATAATCCTTATCATAAAAACCATTATATTTTCAATCATCCTGCTCTTTATGCTGTACTCACCCTCTGAGTTTATCGCCTATGCCTTTGATGGCCTGACCAACTGGGCTTCCAACATGGTTCCAACCCTGTTCCCGTTCATGATGCTAAGCTCCATCATGATATACTGCGGACTCGACAAAACACTTACCGATATCATCGGTCCTATCCTAAAGCCCGTATTTCGATGCAGCACCAATGCCGTATATGCAATCCTTATGGGATTCCTATGCGGCTTTCCTATGGGAGCCAAAGTCACTTGTGAGCTATACCACAACCGGCGAATCAACGAAAAAGAAGCCAATCTGTTATTAGGCTTTTGTAATAATATCGGACCTGCTTATTTTCTGGGAATCATATCACCCATTCTGTATGCATGCGGCTATCAAAATATCCTGCCGTTCCTTGCCGGCTTGTATCTGATTCCCTTCCTCTACGGTGTAATATTATTCCGAACAGTATCCTCTGCCCGGGATACACTCGAATCCGCTCCACTCTCCGCACTAAAACCGATAGAGGCAATTCGCAAGGCCTGCATTGATAATACCCAATCCATCATACTGCTGGGTGGCTATGTTACCTTTATCAATTCTCTAAGAGCGCTCTTAGTACCTCTGCCTCTTAGTTCCTCATCCAAGGCAGTCCTTGGAAGTCTCATCGAAATCAACAGCGGCATCAGAGAGATTTATCTGTCCGCTCTGACAGATAACTGCAAAATATTCTTTATCATGCTTGCCCTAAGCTTTAGCAGCATCTCCTGCTTTATTCAGGCAGCAGGCTTTATCCTACGGGAAAATCTGTCCTTTAGGCTTTATATCAAAAATCATTGCATTGTAACCGGACTCTCCGCCATATATTACGGAATATGCCTGTTTTTCTAATATATTAAAAAAGCAGTAAAACCCACAGACTTTCTGTGGGTTTGAAGCACCTTATATTACATCAGGACCTGCATCCTCTGCACTGTCATCGTACTCATCCTCTACTACCTGTGGAGGATTCAATTCTGCACGATTCGCTGATACAATTCCATCAATCTGTGTCAAGGAAGCAAGCATATTATTATAATCATTTGTAGAAACCTCAATAGAATGCTTGATGATATTCTCAAGGTTTGCCAAAATGTCATCTGTATACTGCATTGCTGCTGACTTCACCGAATTGGCTTCTATGGTCGCACTGTCTAAAATCTCCTGTGCCTGCTTTGTTGCCATCTCAACAATTTCATTGGCACGCGCATAAGCCTGCTGCATAATCTGATGCTCACTAATCAACTGATTTGTCTGAATGGTAGCCGCATTGATAAGCTCCTCTGCCTTCTGCTTTGCATCATTCAAAATTGCTTCTTTATTAGCCAGCATTCTCTTATAGTTCTCGATTTCAACAGGAGTCTTCATACGAAGCTCTCTTAACAGTTCATCAATCTCATCCTTATTCACAAGAATCTGGTTCGATGAAAATGCCTTAAACTTACAACTGTCGATATACTCTTCTATCTCGTCAATTAACTGTATAATTCTACTACTCATCCCTTTATACTCCTTCATTTGTCACTTATCGCTTTGACTGCTCAAACTTATCATAAACAAGCTTCGCAACATACTCCGGTACACACTGAGAAATATCCCCTCCGAAGGCTGCAATCTCCTTTACTCCCGAAGAACTTAGGTACGCATATTCAAGACTGGTAGTCAAAAATATCGTATCCAAAGCACCATTGGAAAGCTTACGGTTTGTCTGTGCAATCTGCAACTCATATTCAAAATCCGTAATCGCACGAAGTCCTCTTACAGAAATATGAATATCCTTCTCTCTCGCATAATCTATCAGAAGTCCGTTAAAAGAATCCACCTTAACATTCGGTATATCCTTTGTTACTTCCTTTAATATACTAACACGTTCCTCTACAGAAAACAACGCATTCTTAGCCTTATTATCCAATACGCTGACTGTCAGCTCATCAAACATCTGCGCCGCTCTCTGAATTACATCCAAATGACCTAACGTAATCGGGTCAAAGCTACCGGGATAAACTGCTGTCTTCATGATATGACCTTAACTCCTTCTTATAAATACATGTTTATTCGTTTTATAACACTTTTCCTTTATAACCTCAAAGCCCAATCCTGAAACATAATCAAACTCTGTTGTAAGAGATGCCTCGACTACAATCAAAGTATCCTCTGTCACATAATCAGCAGTACTCAAAATCTCAAGCGCTGTCTTCTCATATGACTGGTCATAAGGCGGGTCCATAAAAATAACATCCACCTCTTCACGAATACTGCCGCGTAATGCCGAAAATACATCCTGCTTCAGCATAACAGCCTGCTGTGTAAACTTAGTATGTGCAAGATTCTCCGCAATACATGCTGCAGGCTTAGCGGCATTCTCGACAAAATAAGCCTTCTTCGCGCCACGACTGATTGCTTCGATTCCTATTGCACCACTCCCGGAAAACAAGTCTACAAAAACACCACCGGGTATATAAGGCATCAGCATATTAAACAAGGTCTCTTTCACTCTGTCCGTTGTTGGACGGGTATCCATCCCCTCCGGAGTCTTTAACCTTAAACTGCGTGCTGTACCTGCTATAACTCTTAACATATCACACCTCTTTGTCTTGCCATCAAGTTCTCAGCTTTGTTCCTTTGGTATCACGTTTGCCTGCTTTTAACTTATTCAGCTCAACATTTCTACTCTTATATTTCACTATCTGCTCTACACCGTTCTGAATATAATATACATTCTCAATATAATCCTTGGCACCAAGCTTCATACCTCGGACACCAACCGCCGCCTTCTTCTTCTCAGGAATCTCATCAATCGCAAAACGCAGGAACAGACCTTCCTTCGATTGCATGACGATGCCGCTTTGTTCATTTAAGACCACAACGCTTACCACTTCGTCGTCGTCATTGAGCTTCGTTGCCGCAACAGTACGCTTCATCACATCAAACTCACCACCACTGACAACCTTACACATTGCCTGCTTAGTAACAAATATCATACGATACAGATTCAGCTCTGACTGACTTGCTACAAGAACAATATCCTCCTTTGCTGACTCATAATTACTGATATTATCAATCGGCATACCCTTATCACGGAATCTTCCAAACGGTGCATCCGCTACTTTAATTGTATGTAATTGCCCCTGATTTGTAAATAGGCAGATTCTTCCCGTGTTCTTACACTTTACAATATACTTGAACTCATTATGAACAGCCTCTTTATTTCTCTCATATACAGATAACTCAACCGTCTTACAATAGCCGAATCTGTCCATCAGGAACATAACATCCATCTCTTCCAGCTTCTTCTCTTCGTATACGGCATCCTGCGCATTCTCAATCTGTGTACGGCGCTCTCTGCAATACTCCTTCTTAATCGCATCAAGGTCATTCATAATCACCTGTGCCATGGAATCACGTCTCTCCAAAATATCCTCATAACGATAAATATTGGCAGTCGTTTCCTTATGCTCCTTCATCAGAGCTTCAAGTTCAAGACCAATCAGCTTATATAATCGCATCTCCAGGATAGCATTCGCCTGCTTCTCTGTAAAGTTAAGCTGCTGTGCCATAATCTTAGACTCTTTGGAACGGAAGGTAATACCATCTATCTTCCCTTCTGTCAGACAAGCCTTTACCATGCTTCTGTCCTTAGAACCACGCAAAATCTCAATAATGAGGTCAATTACGTTGCAGGCACGAATCAAGCCTTCCTGAATCTCACGTTTCTCAAGCTCTTTCTGTAATAAAGTATTATACTTACGAGTCGCAACCTCAAACTGAAAAGCAACATTCTTAGCAATAATACTTTTTAATCCCAAAGTCTCAGGTCTGCCGTCTGCAATCGCAATCATATTCACGCCAAAGGTATCCTCAAGACGTGTCTTCTTATAAAGCATGTTGGTAAAGTTCTCAACATCCGTATCCTTCTTAAGCTCAATAACAATACGAATACCTTCCTTAGAAGACTGGTTGGAAATATCCACAATCTCCGGTGCTTTCTTCTGCTCATAAAGATTTGCAACGTCCTGCAAAAACTTAGAAATATTGGCTCCAATCATAGTATATGGAATCTCTGAAATAACAAGGTTAAGCTTACCGCCCTTTGCCTTCTCCACATTCACAACACCACGAAGCTTAATCTTACCGGTACCGGTCTCATAAATCTGTAACAGTTCATCCTTATTACATACAATACCGCCTGTCGGAAAATCAGGTCCCTTCACATACTTCATCAGCTCTGCTGTGGTAATACTCTCATCCATCATGTATGCCTTAGTTGCATCGATAACCTCTGCAAGATTATGCGGCGGAATGCTGGTTGCCATACCAACCGCAATACCCTCCGAGCCATTTACCAGAAGGTTCGGAAAACGGCAGGGAAGAACACTCGGCTCTGTCTCTGTCTCGTCAAAGTTCGGTAAGAAATCAACAACATCCTTGTCCAAATCAGCAAGCATGGTCTCCTGCGTTACCTTCTCCAAACGTGCCTCTGTATATCGCATGGCAGCAGCTCCATCACCCTCGATGTTACCAAAGTTACCATGACCGTCTACAAGCGGCATACCTTTCTTAAAATCCTGCGTCAAACCAACAAGGGCTTCATAAATAGAGCTATCTCCGTGCGGATGATACTTACCCATGGTATCTCCGACAATACGGGCACTCTTTCTATATGGTCTATCATAACGAATACCCAGCTCATGCATATCGTAAAGTGTTCTTCTCTGAACCGGCTTTAAACCGTCTCTTACATCCGGTAAAGCTCTCGCAACAATAACACTCATCGCATAATTAATAAAAGACTTCTGCATGGTTTCCGAATATTCGGTTTTAATAATCTTCTCTTCCATTCTGTCTCCATTCCTGTATCAGTACAGCCACTTTCTTGGCCTAAGCCGCTCTCACTGTACAAACTTGTTTAAATATCAAGCTCCGCATCTGTAGCATGCTCATAAATAAACTCTTTACGGGGTAACACATCGGTACCCATAAGAATCTCCGTAACCTCAGACGCCATACGGGCATCCTCAATCTCAATCTGCTTTAATATTCTGGTCGCCGGATTCAGAGTTGTCTCCCAAAGCTGCTCGGCATCCATCTCACCAAGACCCTTATATCGCTGCAGCGTAAAACTTCCCTTATGTGTCTTACGATACTTCTCCAATGCCTTATCATCATAGAGATACTCCTCTTCTCCCTTAGCAGGCATCGCCTTATAAAGTGGCGGCATTGCCAGATACACATGTCCCTCATAAATCAGTTCCGGCATAAAACGATAGAATAAAGTTAACAGCAGATTACTGATATGCTCACCGTCAACATCAGCATCCGTCATAATAACAATCTTATCATATCGAAGCTTACTTATATCAAAATCATTACCATATCCTTCCGAGAAACCGCATCCAAAGGCATTAATCATCGTCTTAATCTCAGCATTGGCAAGAACCTTATCAATACTTGCCTTCTCCACATTAAGAATCTTACCACGAATCGGAAGAATCGCCTGGAAGCTTCGGTCTCTTGCCATTTTTGCACTACCGCCCGCAGAATCTCCCTCTACAATAAAAATCTCACACTTGCTGTAATCCTTGGACTCACAGTTGGCCAGCTTACCATTGGAATCAAAGGAGAACTTCTGCTTGGTCAGCATATTAGTCTTTGCTTTCTCCTCTGTCTTACGAATCTTAGCCGCCTTCTCTGCACAGGAAATTACATTCTTCAACACCTCAACATTACGGTCAAAGTATCTTGGAACCTCATCGCCCGTTATCTTGCTGACCGCCTTGGTGGCATCCTGATTATCCAGCTTTGTCTTGGTCTGTCCTTCAAATCTTGGGTCCGGATGCTTAATAGATACAACAGCTGTCATACCATTTCTGACGTCTGCCCCTGTAAAGTTCGCATCCTTCTCCTTGAGAATATTAAGTTCTCTTGCATAAGAGTTAATAATATTGGTAAATGTTGCTTTAAATCCGGTAAGATGCGTACCGCCTTCTGCATTATAAATATTATTACAAAAGCCCAGTACATTCTCATGGAACTCATTCACATACTGAAATGCGCACTCCACGGTAATACCATCACTCTCTCCCGAAAAATAAATAATATCATGGACAGTCTCGGTATTACGATTCATATCCTTAATGAAACCTACGAGTCCTTCCGGTTCATTGTAGACAACATGTTCAACCTCATCCCCACGCTTATCCTCAAAGATAATCGTAAGCTTAGGATTCAAATAAGCTGTCTCATGTAATCTGCTCTTCACATCCTCCGCCTTGAACCATGTCTTATCAAAAATCTCCGGGTCCGGGGTGAAATTAATCGTAGTACCGGTCTCCTTTGTCTTACCAATCACAGGGAGCAGACCATCAACAAGCTCTACGACAGGATTACCTCTCTCGTACTTATCCTGATGAATCTGTCCGCCGCTCTTAACCGTAACCGTCAACTGGGTAGACAAAGCATTAACAACGGAAGAACCCACACCATGCAAACCACCGCTGGTCTTATATGCCGCATTATCAAACTTACCACCTGCATGCAATGTGGTAAATACAACTCGCTCCGCACTGACACCCTTAGCATGCATACCAACCGGAATGCCTCGTCCATTATCACTGATAGTGGCTGAACCGTCAGCCTCAAGTGTCACATGAATCTCCGAACAAACACCTGCAAGATGCTCGTCCACGGAATTATCTACAATCTCATATATTAAATGATTCAAACCCTTGGTAGATACACTTCCTATGTACATACCAGGTCGCATTCTAACTGCTTCCAAGCCCTCAAGTACAGTAATACTCGAAGCATCATAAACATTATTTGTCTTTGCCATGATAAACCATGTCCTTTCATTATATATCCACAAGAAATCTGCGTCTGATGACCTCATACTCTTATTTGTAGGCATTATGTCATCTTGCATTATAACACATTTTGCCAAGAATGCAAATTAAGGCCTTGCCCTAAATTAGAAAAAAGCAGAAAAATACAAACGTATGTTTCTGCTTTAATACCAACTATACTCTTCTTACTATACCAACTTCTTGGCACAAGCTATCGCAAGACTGCCCGGCCCGATATGACAGGATACGCTCAACGATAAATTATCCACATAAATCGGATAATCAGGGAACACCTCCTGTAACTCCGCTGCCAATGCCTTTGCAGCTTCTTCATTCTTAGTATGTGCAATCTGCAAATAAACCTGATTCTCTTTTGACACACCGCCAAAACGATTCTCAATATCCGACTTAATTGCATTCATCATAATACTCTTTGCCTGATTGACTGTTCTAGCCTTTGCAAAGGTATCCAGCTTCTCTCCCTGAATCTGTAATACAGGCTTAATTCTAAGTAATGTACCGATTGCCGCAACCGCAGGTGTCAATCTTCCACCCTTTTTTAAATAATGTAAGGTATCTACCATAATATAGATACTGGAATTAAACTTGTCGGCTTCCAAAATCTGCTTAATCTCTGCCGCCGTCTTTCCCTGCTTTGCAAGCTCTACTGCATCTAAAGCTGACTGTCGTTGTGTAACGGAAATTCTCTGATTGTCAACAACAAACACCTTACCCTCGTAATCCTGTGCAAGCATCATTGCTGTCTGGCAGGAACCACTAAGCCCGCTGGACATCGGAATATGAACAATCTCATCATACTCCCTAAGAAGCTTATCCCACAATTGCATAATCGCTTCCGGAGATGGCTGTGAAGTAGAAATATCTGCATTCTCCTCTAATTTTTCATAAAATCCATCTGCCGATAATGTAATTCCATCATAATATGTAACACCGTCTATCAAAAACGGCATTGCTAAAACGGTAATTCCACACTCTGCAGCCTGTGCCTGTGTAATACCACTGTTACTGTCTGTAACAATTGCAATTTTTCCCATGACTGTCTCCATTCCTTCGTCTATCTTCACATAAATGTACCACTAATATTACAATAATAATGTCAGATGCTGATAAAGTCAACACTCGAATATACATTCTTATCATAGTGTTTCCAAAACTCTGCCAAATCCGCTGCTTCTCTCTTCTCATAATCCTCAAAAAGAGTATAAGCACACTCCTGCGCACTTTGCAGCAGTGAAGCATCCTGATAAATATCTCCCAATTTAAATTGGAACTGTCCGCTCTGACGAATTCCAAACAAATCTCCCGGACCTCTAAGTCTCATATCTTCTGACGAAATAAAAAATCCGTCATTGGATTTGTTCAAAACCTGTAATCTCTCCAATGTACTTTCCTGTTTGGTATTTGCCACAAAAATACAATAGGACTGATGTTTGCCTCTTCCAACTCGCCCTCTGAGCTGATGAAGCTGCGCCAAGCCAAAACGTTCCGCATTTTCTACCATCATTACAGTAGCATTAGGTACATTAATGCCTACCTCAATGACTGTTGTAGACACCAATACATCAATTTCCTTTGCAGCAAACGCTGCCATTACCGCATTTTTCTCTTTCGGTTTCATCTGCCCATGCAAATATGCAACTTTGACCGAGTCAGCCAAAGCACTTTGCAGTTTACCGGTATAGTCAATTACATTTTCCAGTCCATCTGTCGATTCACTTTCCTCTACCATAGGACAAATAACATATGCCTGTCTTCCTGCCGATACTTCCTTTTCAATAAACTCATAGGCTTTCTTTCGATAATCCGTATTTACAACACAATTCTTAATCGGCAATCTGTTTGCCGGAAGCTCGTCCATAACCGAAATTGCCAAATCTCCATATAAAATCAACGCTAAAGTTCTTGGAATCGGTGTTGCACTCATAACCAGCACATGCGTCTGAATCCCCTTCTGTGCTAATGTTTCACGCTGTCTGACACCGAACCTGTGCTGTTCATCTGTAATCACCAGCTTCAAATCATAATAATCGACACTATCCTGTATCAAAGCCTGCGTTCCCACAATCACATTACATATTCCTGTCTGAATCTGTTCCTTAGCAAGGCGCTTCTCCCTGGCCGTCAAAGAACCCGTTAAAAGAACCGGCTTAAATGGTAATCCATACTGTTCTGTCATTTCTAATATAGATTCATAAT
Organism: Lachnospiraceae bacterium; assembly: GCA_015056925.1. Taxonomy (GTDB): domain Bacteria; phylum Bacillota; class Clostridia; order Lachnospirales; family Lachnospiraceae; genus COE1. The sequence continues at coordinate 73,249 of SVFJ01000001.1, forward strand.
GCTGCTTTGCAAGCACCTCGGTTGGTGCCATAAAAGCTGCCTGTTTATGATTCATCACACACATAAACATGGCAAGAATTGCCACAATCGTCTTACCGGAACCCACATCTCCCTGCACAAGTCTGTTCATCAGATGATTCGAACTTAAATCATCTTCAATCTCACTCCAAACCTTCTTCTGCGCATTGGTAAGCTCATAAGGAAGCTTTTTTATAAATTCTGCACAGGCATCTACCTTCATCATCGGTGCATCGTTCAACACCTCAGCAGACATATCCTTTAATGTCATTACAGAAATAATAAAGAACAAAAATTCCTCAAATACCAGACGCTTTCTTGCCTGTACCAACTCCTGCTTATTCTCCGGGAAATGCATACCTTTAAGGCAGGTCAGATAATCCTTTAACTGATACTGTTCCTTCACACTGATAGGCAAATAATCCTTCTGTGACACAACACCGTCCAAGGCATTACGAACCGCCTTAGAGATTGCCTGACTGGTAAGTCCCTTTGTCGTAGGATAAACAGGTGAAAGAAGTCCCAGATGCTTCACAAACTCCTCTGGGGCAATCACCTTTGGATGTTCCATGGCAAGAATCCCTCGGCGCATTACTACCTGTCCTCTAAAAATATACTGTTTCCCCGGCTGTAATGCATTCTTCATAAACGGCATATTAAAATACACCAAATCACACTGGCCCGTATCATCCTTTACATGCACTGTTGTGATAGACATCTTCTTTACATGAATGGTCTGCGGCTGAGCAAGCACTGTGGCTCTGACAGCCTGCACCTGTTGCACCTGCAGTGCTCCGACCGATACAATATCCTTCCATTCTTCATACTCTCTCGGATAATGAGTTAACAGGTCATACACCGTATATATATTCATTTTATAATAGAACTCTGCTGTCTTTTCTCCAATTCCCTTTACCGAAGTAATCGGGTCTGTCAAATGCAAGCTGCCCAAACAAATTCCTCTTTTCTTTTATGCAAAAAAGAACGGGTAAGTCCGTTCCTTTTATTTCCTATCATACAACATAACTTCATCATATAAACAAGAATATGAAATGTTCTATAAGAACCTTTCATATTCTTGTGAAGCATCATCGTCGAATGATGCTTTATTCTGCTGAAACTACATACGAGTAAATCGGCTGACCGCCAAACTGTAACTCAACATCACATGAACCAAATGCAGACTCAACTCTGTCAACAAGCTCCTGTGCCTGCTCCTCTGTCACATCCGCACCGTAGTAAATACTAATCAGCTCATGGTCGTCCTTCATCATCTCTACAATCATCTCATAGGCTACCTGCTGTACATCTGTACCAACGGCAAGAATACCACTGTCGCCAATACCCATGAAATCACCCTGATGAATCTCTTTATCATCAATCACAGTATCACGTACTGCATAAGTTACCTGACCTGTTGCAACATTACCTGCTTCTTCAATCATCGTTGCCATATTATCCTCTGCAGATACATCAGGAACATAATTGATAATCGCTGTAATACCCTGAGGAACTGTCTTTGTCGGAATAACAAAGACCTTCTTATCCTCTGTTAAGTCTCTTGCCTGATTTGCTGCCATAACAATATTCTTGTTATTTGGGAAGATGAAAATATTATCTGCATTTACCTTCGCAATTGCATTTAACATATCCTCCGTACTAGGATTCATAGTCTGACCACCTTCGATGATGTAGTCAACACCAAGTGAACGGAAGATTTCATTCATACCTTCACCAATGGAAACTGCTACAAAGCCTGTGTCCTTATGCTCCATAGGTGCTTCCTCTGCCTTCGCAGCTCCCTCAACACCTGCAGACTGCATCTGCTTCTCCATCATATCTGAGACCTTCTCATCACGTTCAAGACGCATATTCTCGATAATAATGGTAGTAAGAGAACCATATGTTAATGCTCTCTGCATCGCAAGACCCGGGTCGTTAGTATGCACATGCACCTTTACAATCTCATCATCTGCAACAACTACAATAGAATCACCGATAGACTCAAGATAGTGCTTAAACTCCATTTCCATGTCTTCAGTAAATTCCTTCTCCAACATAATCAAAAACTGTGTACAATAGCAGAAAGTAATCTCCGCCTCTGCCTGTGCCTCAATATTAGGAGTCATTCCATCCAGCTTCACATTTGCCTTTGGAACAGCCTCAAAACTTAAATCCAACTCTTTTCCAAGGAACGCATCAAATGCACCCTTTAAAAACTCAACCAGACCCTGTCCGCCCGAATCTACAACACCTGCCTGCTTCAAAACAGGTAACATATCAGGTGTCTTAGAAAGAACAACCTCTGCTTCCTTAATAACCTCTCCGATAAATACTTCGATATCTTCTTCACCGGCAACAGCTAACTCATGAGCCTTAACAGCAGCACCCTTGGCAACAGTAAGAATTGTTCCCTCCTTAGGCTTCATAACTGCCTTATACGCTGTCTCCACAGCCTTCTCACAGGCAAGCGCAAGAATAGAAGTATCAATCTCATCATACTCACTGATTGCCTTTGTAAAGCCTCTGCAAAGCTGAGAAAGAATAACTCCGGAATTACCTCTTGCTCCTCTCAAGGAACCGGAAGAAATTGCCTTGGCAAGAGCTGCCATATCCGGCGACTCTAACGCAGCTACCTCCTTTGCAGCAGACATAATTGTCATTGTCATGTTTGTACCTGTATCTCCGTCCGGAACCGGAAAGACATTCAATTCATTAATCCATTCTTTCTTATGCTCCAGATTCTTGGCACCGGCAAGAAACATCTTTGCAAGCATTTTCGCATCGATTACATTCAAAACCACTTCTAAAACTCCTCCCTAATCAATCACTCGAACGCCTTCAACGAAGATGTTGATATTCTCTATTTCAAGACCTGTAAAGTGTTCTACTTTATATTTAACATTACTGATCAGATTATCTGAAACAGTCACAATACTTACACCATATGCTACAATCACATGAAAATCAAGTATTAATTTATTATTTACGATATTCACTGCAATACCGTGAGTGATACTATCCTTCTTAAGTAACTTAACCAAGCCATCCTTCACGTTAACAGAGGCCATTCCCACAATACCGAAGCATTCCACAGCCACGCTGCCTGCATACTGGGCAATTGCCTCCGGGTCAATCATGATGTTGCCCAACTGGGTATTCATTGAACCATTCATAGAACAAATCCTCCTTGTTTTGTCGAAGACAAAATGCAACTGCTCTTGCAGGAGCAGAGGATTTTAGCCTCCTTATTTTATATTAATTGCTAATATTATAACCGTAAACTCCAAAAAAGGAAACACATATTTCTACATAATTTAAATAAATTTATACATTTTATAAAATTAACACTTGCCAAACCAATCTTTTTTTGTTAAGATACTAATGTTGCGAGTCAAGTGACTTAGATTAGTCAAGGAGGTGCTAACAATGGCAAAGTGTGATATTTGTGGCAAGGGCGTTCATTTCGGAAACAACGTAAGCCATTCTCATAGAAGATCCAATGCAATTTGGAACGCAAATGTTAAAAAAGTAAAATGCATGGTAAACGGAGCAGCTAAGAGAATGCATGTATGCACAAGTTGTTTAAGATCTGGTAACGTTGAAAGAGCTTAATCATATGAAATAAAAAGAACTATCATTTCGATAGTTCTTTTTTATTTCGTTTACACTTTCTTAAATTTCATGACTTCATTATTCAACGACTCAGATATTACTTGATTTTTCTCTGTTTCATTTTTAATTTCTCGAATTTCCTTAGCAAGCGATACTGCGTTTTCTGCGACTGTAACAATACCCTTAGTACTCTCATCTACTGCAATAGAAATATCATTTATACCTGTATTCATCCGGCTCATTGTCTCACCAATGCGATTTGTATTATCTTCAATTCCTGCTAAAATAACATTAACACTCTCTGCATCATCTCTATACTGACCTACAATATTAACAAAGCCATCATAATCCTTCAAAATCTTGTCATCCACAAATGACAGCATTCTTTCCGCATTGTTTGATAACTGCTCTACTGCACTAATTACCAGTTCACTAATCTGCTGGATATTTCCTGCTGTGTCTTTACTATCATCTGCAAGGCTTCGAATTTCATCTGCAACAACTGCAAAACCCTTTCCTGCTTCTCCGGCTCTAGCCGCCTCTATAGAAGCATTTAAAGATAACAAGTTTGTCTGACTGGCAATATCTAAAATCTGTGTTGTTAATTCCTGAATTTTACCAACACTCTTGCTGGATTCAACAGCCTCTACAAGCGCACATCGAATATCCTCCAGCATTTTTGTTGCTTCATTTTTGCTATCTACGGTACTGTGATGCATGCCATCTGCTCTGGTTCTAATTTCTCCAACAAGCACTACTCCATTTTTAACTTCATTTCCCACATGAGCAATATCCTCTAAAACATCTTCGCAACCAGATACAATACTATCAAGAGTAGCTGCAATTTCTTCCATACTAGCAGACATTTCTTCCATTGTCGCTGAAACATTTGTCGCGTTTTCATCTGACTGATCGGACATTAATCGTATCTCATCTACTGAATGCTTCATGTTCTCTGATTCAATTTTAAGCTTCTGCATCAACGCTTGCAGCTGCCCCATAAAACTATTAATACCTTCTGTCATCTGTCCAATTTCATCAGACGTCTTTACAGGAATACGTTCTGTCAAATCACCTTCATTTCTTTGCAATTTATCAACAATTTTTTGTAAAACTTTACCGGAACGTTTTGCAGGAAGTGCAATTGTAAAGTTTACAATCAAAACAATAGCAACTATTAACAAAAGGCAAACAATAATACTTGCTAAGTTCTGTGTAGTTGTCTGATTAATTTTTGTTTCACTCTTCTCCATAATAATGTTCTGTTCTTCAACAACTACTACATCAAACTCATCCTCTGCAGTCTGCACTGGAGCCTTGTTTACATTCTGTACATCCACCAAAGCAAATACAGCCTCAAAATCCTCCGCTTTTGCTTCTTTTAGTACTTCATTCACAAACTCTGTATACGGTACCATGGATTCCTTCCATGTAGTATATGCCATCATCAAATTCTCATCATCAACTTTTTCGCACAAAGTCCCAAGAACTTCCATATTGGCATTCATGCTGTCCAAAGATGCCTGCAGTTTCTCTTGCATCAGCGTTTTCTCCGACGGTTTATCCTTCTTAAAATATGTCAGATTTGTATAGAGCTGTACCTGTTGAAATGCCGTAGATACTTCGCCCTTTACCTGCTCCATTTCCAAATATGTACTAATTGTTATATTATTTCCTTCTATCGCTGTTAGAGCAGAACCGTTCATGAAAATAATAACCAAAAACAGTATACACAGAATCGAAACCACAGAGTATATTTTTCCTCCGATACTTTTCTTTATCATAATATTCTCCTTTCAATTGTCTGAAATATACTTTTATTATAACTCTTTTTCTGTCAATTTGTTAATATATATTTTATAATTTTTTCAATTAGTTCAGTGACAGCCTCGCACGACTCAGATGTGCCTTTGAGCTTTCATTGCTTATACCACTTACGACGACGACCTCGCGTAGCTCAGCGTCGTCTTTTTACTTTTGCTACTTAAAATACTACGGCGACGGCTTCGTGCGAAGCACTCAGCGTCGCCTTTGAACGTAAATTATACAAAGGGCTTCGCCTCGAATGATTTACGCACGGAATAAGCATGAGCCGTGCCACCACTCCGCACTTCGTGCTCCGTGGTGCGGCTTCGCCGTATGTAAATAAACAAAAGACGTCTCTCGCGAGTAAACTCGCAGAGGCGTCTTTCATTCATTTACGCATGGCTCATGCTTATTCCATGTTGTCCAACAGCTCCTGATAGAATCTGGAGTAGTCTGTTCTTTTATCTCCCATGAATTTGATGGCTGTGGATGGGTGGGAATTCATAACTCCTGTTAAGAGATACGGGATATCGTAGCCCCATACATTGCCTTTGTCCTTCTCAGCCTGAATATACTTCTGTACAAAATCCATAACCGGTACAAGGTTATACTTTGGATTTCTAAGAAATGCAAGCAGAGATTCCATATAGCAGTTACCTGCTCCGCGTCCCATGCCGCTTACGGTTGCATCTAATAAACTTGCACCATTGGTTAATGCCTCAATGGTATTCGCAAAAGCTAACTGCTGATTATTATGTGCATGCATACCGATTCTTTTATTATACTTTGCTGCAATGTTCATATACTTATCTGTAAGTGAACGAATCTGTTCAGGATAGAACGCGCCAAAGCTATCTACCAAATAAATAACATCAACATCACTCTCTGCAAGAAGCTCAAGCCCCTTATCAAGCTCATCCTCACGTACCTTCGAAATCGCCATAATATTAACAGTAGTCTCATACCCCTTTTCGTGTGCATCCTGAATCATCTCAATGGCTGTAGGAATCTGATGAATATAAGTAGCTGTACGTACAAGGTCGATAACACTGTCTTCCTTCTTCAAAATATCATTCTTATAATCTGTTCTTCCTACATCTGTCATAACAGCAATCTTCAAATCAAAATCATTGTTACCGACAATTGCACGAATATCTTCCTCATCACAGAACTTCCACTTACCATAGTCCTCTTTTTTAAAGATATCCTTAGATGCCTTATAACCAAACTCCATATAATCAACACCGGCTTTGATGTTTGTACGATACAAATCCTTTACAAACTCATCTGAAAAGCCAAAGTTATTTACCAAACCACCATCACGAAGTGTACAGTCCACAACCTTAATATCCGGTCTGAACGCGATTAAGTTACCGTTATTTCCCATAATTTCCTCCAAAATCTGTTTGTGTTCTTATTTTCTTCACTTTAAACCGTTACACTTTAAAGTGTTAAAGTATATCTTGTATCATAAACTTCTTTTCATTAATTGTCAATACCCTAAAATAATGAATGACTGCTAATCCCTATTACAACAACTCATGGATAGACACCGGCTCTTTTGGTACATCAGGATATACCGCCAGTTCATACTCATAATACTTCAAATCATGCCACTCACCGTGCTTATAACCTGCCTTATGCAAAGTCCCGACATGTTTGAAACCAAACTTCTCATGAAACGCATCACTTCTCTCATTGGGCACCGAAATCAAAGCGTAAGCCGTGAAATACCCCTGTGCACGAACCAAATCAATCAATGCATTATATAAGTCCGTTGCAATATGCATTCGGTGATAACTTTCATCCAAATAAATCGAAACATCTACAGACCATTGATATGCCGCTCTTTGCGCATGCTTTGATGCATACGCATAGCCCGCTACCTTACCATCCACCTCACACACAAGCCACGGAAACTGTGCCTGAACATCTTTCATTCTCTCACCAAACGCCTCAGCAGAAGGCACTTCTGTTTCAAATGAAACTGTAGTGTTCAATATGTATGGTGTATAAATCTCCAGTATTCTCTCGCAATCCTCTATGGTTGCCATTCTGATTCGTTTTTCCATAATATCCTCTATCCTCTTTCTTAACCGTTTTCCCAAACCGGTATGTGACTTGGTACATTCTAACACGAAACGCAATCGCCTGCGACATGTTCATCTTCATGCAAATGCACATAATACGAAAGAGGTCTAGCATTACGCTAAACCTCATAATATTGTCTCTTCAACGCATCATACTCTGCCTGAATACGCATTAACGTCTTAGCATCTCCGCAACGATTGTCCGGATGATAAATCTTAAGTAACTCTTTATATCGCTTACGCAATGCCAATTGATTATCCACACCCTTAAAGAATCCAATATCTGCACCACTTGCATCTATCGGGTAAACCTTAGGTGGCGGTGGTGGTGTATTCACCTTCTGTTTCCTGTATCGTGTCTTTTCATATTCAAAATTCAAACGCTCACACTCTAACATCTTCTTGTCAACCGATAACTGCTGATAACCATCCTCAATTATCTTTAACTTCTTCTTCATGAATATCTCGTTGTCACGGAAACGCTTTTTCTCAGCCTCAATCTTCAAGTTTAATGCATTTCTCTCACTCTCTAATGCTTTTCTCTCCTGTTGCAATTCATGACGTAATTCCTCAAGTTCGTCCTTGCGCGCTTGAATTCTGACCTGCTCCTGAAACATCCATGTTTTAAGCTTCTTAAGCTCGTCTGATGTCCCAGCCTCCTTCAGCTTCTCATCAAAATCCAAAACCATAGCCACTCCCTCTTATCATGATTTGTTAACTGCTACACCCTAACAGTTGAATAAATTATATCCAATAATGACCAATAATGCAATGATAATTAACTCAAGCCAAATAATCTTTATCAAAAATGTTAATACCATACCAACAGCAATCCAAAACATGGCAAAACCAATCAAACGCCTCATATGATACCGCCTTAGCGTTTCTTACTGCTATTATATGCATCGTACCGGTCAAAACATACTATTCTGCTACACTATCCTGCTTATCATCTGAAGGAAATGCTGTATGAACAACCTCTTCATCGCTTGGCATCTCTTCCTTCTTTGTTGTGAACTTATCTACCAAATCAGGAATCATATCAAGCACCTTTGTTACACTATCCTGATTCTTAATATTCACCAGCTTAATCTGACCATTCTTAATCGCCAAAACAGCGCTTGGTGACATCTTACCACTCATACCGCCGGCGCCGGAATTCTTCTTATCCTGTGTAGATGCACCTGCTCCTACGCCAAAGCTGACATCTACCAGCGGAACAATCGTAGTATCTCCAATCTGAATCGGCTCTCCTACCACCGTCTTCGACGACAAAAAGCCTTCCATCCCCTTCATCATGGAACCCACGATTCCATTAAAATTATTCTCTGCCATAATTATGAATCCTCCCTCAACAAGCATTTCTTCAAACGCCTCATATTTTTATTAAAAAGCAATGTATATGCAACTATTGTATATACATATACGGTTACCTTACCCTTAAGCGAAAAATCCGCCTCAAATACTTTATTCTCAAAATCAGGAACCACTATAAGATTACCCTGATGAATCGGATAAAGCATCGCACAATAGCCAATAATCTGCCCTGTTGTTCCCGGGTCATCCGTTCCCAAAAGAACATTTATGCGAAACTTCTTAGGCTTAATATCCTTCCAGATTCTAAGTAATTCCTTCTTGCAGGCTGCGAACGCAAGCTTTGTATTCTCCTCCTGCCATAACTCTGTATAATAAGTTATGTTATCCTTAATATCTTTTATTTTATCACATATCCTAAGGAATGTGTACTTGATATTCATAATACGTTCTTTACATTTTGCATATAATATCTTCAAACGCTCCCAAAAAGCAGGAGTATCCTCTTCCTTGGGCGTTCCCTTCTCCTCAAGCCCATCTGATGATTGTTGTCCCTCAGACTGCAAAACAGCTTCCGTCTCCTTAGTCTTCTCTTTGTTGCCGAGACGATGCGGAACGGGAGGTTTTACCATTACATTATCAGACACTTCTTCCTCTGCCGATTCCGTTTTTACTGTCTGCTTCTTTGCCTTTCGCTTCTTCCTCTGCATATCATAAACCGGAATTCCCAAAAGGCGAATAACCATCTGTAGCTCATTATCCTTAGAAACCGAAACCTTAACCGTAAGAAAATGCAACAACCAACTAAGCTTACCGTATACTGCATACTCTCCGCGATAATAGCCCGAAGCACGATAACGAACAGGGACAAACAAAACCAAGCCTGCAATTACCAAAACTGTAACAAGCAGACAAAGTAAAATAATTCCTATTATCTTTAATACTGTTAAAACAATTGCTAGCATAGTTTCCCCTTCGTGTATCAGATTCTTGCTTAAGATGCCCGGCAATACCTCTGTATATCAAGCCCTCCGGTTTCTCTTAACACGTCCATAAGAATCTCCTGAATCATCGCCACCGCTGCCGAATGACTCTCTGCAATACCAACAATGAAAGGAGGATTCTCTCTATAAAACTTTTGTTTCAAAAGTGAACTATGATAAATCTCCAACAAATCCTGTTGGGCTGCCAAAGTAACCACATAAACCGAAGGCATGAAAACATGATGTTTCAAACGCCATAACAGCTTCTTTTTCTCTTTGCTCAGTGCAGGACTAATATATACCCTTTTGAAAATGTGCATATAATCAGCTCCTTCTCTTCTAATATGCACCAAATTTACATAACAAATACATTTTATCATAAAGATAACAAAAATAAAAGAAGGTCTGTAACCTTCTTTTAAGCTTTTATTTTTGGGGCTTTACCCATGCACCGGACTTTTTTAATTCCTGATACATCTCATATGCCTTTTCCAGCATCTGTTTTTCATTTGGGAACTTCAATAAATGGTACGCTTCATGATACTTATAGTAACCGGAGTCCACAAAATACTCCTCCTTCTGAGGCTTACTATAATAATTATCCGCCATCATAAGGTACCAGTGTACGTTCTTATGAACCACGCTTTGAGGAGTCGAAAAGGTATATTCGCTCTTTCCGATATATTTTATTGCAGTAGCCTTTACACCCGTTTCCTCATTAACCTCACGCAGTGCGGTTTCGATATGCTTTTCGCCATTCTCAACTGTTCCCTTGGGTAGAACCCAACCCTCATATTTATTCTTGTAATTCTTGTATAGCAGTAATATTTTTCCTCTGAAAATCACTACGCCCCCACAACTTGTTGCTTCAATCATGTGTTTCCTCCGGTATGGTGCATATGGATTATCTTATTGAATACTCTCTATAATATTAATAATCTGACTTGTTTCAAAGGGTTTGGTAACAAACTCCACTGCTCCAAGCTTTATCGCATCCATCATCTTATCCTTTTGTCCGGCCGCCGTAACCATTACAATTTTGGCAGACGGGTCAAATTCCTTAATCTTGGTTAATGTTTCTATTCCGTCCATAACAGGCATTGTGATATCCAAAGTTACCAAATCCGGTCTCAATTCACAATACTTCTCATAGCCTTCCTGTCCGTCTGCAGCCTCTGCCAGGACCTCGTATCCATGCTCAACAAGCATGTCCTTTAATAAATTTCTACTTGTCTTTGAATCATCTATAATGATAACTGTACGCATAATCTTCCGACCTTTCCTTATGTAATTATCTGCATGCCTCATAAACTGCATATAATCTGCAGCCATTCGCCCGAATCGGTATCACATAAATCTTGTCACTGTGAATCGTCATCGGTTCTGCATAATACTCCGGTATGTTCATATCTATACCGACATCATTGTAGCTTAAATTCGTCGCATAAAGCCCGCTGATGCAGTTCAAAAACTCACCAACATTATCCAATGCATCCTCATCCACTGCATTATAGTGTGCCTTCGTAAAATAATTTGCAATCGCCAGCAAATCATTACCACCTGCTGCAAAATACAATTTAAAATGCAAAGTTCCTATCATTTCCTGAACAACGCACTTCTCAGCCACAAAACAATCCGTCGTATATGCCTGCTCAAGATATACATCTCGGTCAATTAAACGTTTAAAAGTCTGTACCATCGTATGAAGCAGTTCTTTGATACGAATGTCACTGCACGGTGCAAAGGTCTGCACCATTTGCTCAATATCCTCATGCAGAAATGCGTCTAATTGCACTTCCGTATAATCATTTGCGACTCGAAACGCATCCAGCAAATCACAAATCTGTGACAACTCCAAAATCCCTTTATCCACCAAATACTGCATCATAACAATGAAACGATTTGATTGATACGTCATAAGCTTCTCGCAGGAATCCTCTGTCAGAAGCCCTGCTTCCACAACCCTTTTCGTAAAATCAGCCTCCGACGAACCAAGTATCCCCAGTTCCATCATCTGCTGCAGTGTCAATTTCCGCTTGATGACAGCAATCACTTCCATCCTTGCCGTTACTCCACTCAGCTCAGACAGTGCTGTATCCAATTGCACCTGTGTTAATTTTTTCATACTCACCAAGTAATTTCCAAACAATCGGTTAAGCATATATTTGCCCCCTTCTATTACTCGTATAAAGTCTTACTTCTAATATACACCTTTTTGCAGGAAATTACAAAGAATTATTTGTTAATATTAAATAAACTATTGATTTTTATTGAATTTACAAGTCAGTATGACACATTATTCCACATCGCCGATGCCATAATAGGCGTCAAATACTCTGCGTGCTACAGGCACTGCATATTCACCGCCCGAGCCGCCTCCTTCCACAATAACCGTAACCTGTATGGGGTTATCTGTCTCGTACGTATATCCGGTAAACCATGCATGAGAATCCGACATGGAATTATATTCTGCTGACCCTGTCTTTCCCGCCACCCGGTAATGCAAATCCTTCAGCTTGGTTGCGGTCCCCTGCTCCACAACAGCTGTCATCAATTCATGCAAAACAGCTGCCTCTTCGTCAGAGAGCAGACTTTGGTACTGCTCAGGTTCAAAGTGTCTGATGATTCTGCCGGCAGAGTTCTCTACGCTTTCTATACAATACGGAAGCATAAGCTCTCCTTTATTTGCAATCGCCGACGTAAGCATAGCAAGATGCATCGGCGTCATCTGCGTAGCACCTTGTCCAATCACCGTCTGCACAAGTGTTTTATCCTCTATATCCATCGACATTTCCGCACTGCTTGCCTTACTCGGAAATGCTATCGGCAGCTCACGATAAAATAACAGTTCCTCCAACAGTTTCGAAAAGCTATGACGATTCAGCTCCAAGCCCATATTGGCAAAAGACGAATTGCAAGATTTCGCAAAGGATTGGGTAAAATCAACCTCTCCATGATTTGCACCATGATAGCACTGTACCCTTCCGCCCTCATAAACAATGCTTCCGTTACACAAAAAGCCATACTCTTCATATTTGCTGCCATTTTCTCTAATATACTCCAAAGCTGTGATGATTTTGAAGGTAGAACCGGGCGGATACAAGCCCTGCGTCACACGATTAAGCAATACAGAACTGTCATCATCCTCCAACAGCTCATCCCATATCTCCATAATCTCATTAGGATTATAATCAGGCTTAGAAACCATAGCAAGAATCTTCCCCGTAGTCGGTTCTGTCACAATCACAGCTCCATCATAAGCCCCCAAAGCACGATACGCAGCCTCCTGTAGTCGTGGCAAAAAGGTCGTCCTTACCGTGTCTCCCTGATATTTACGATTCTCCATGCTGTCTTGCAGCTTCTGCTCCAAAGAACTGTTGGACGCAATCAAATAAATATTGGCAAGACTTTCCACGCCTGCCCGGCCATTAGATGCGTACCCAATCGCATGGGCAAAAACCTCACCATAAGGATACACTCTGGTTTCTACATCGCCTCTCACCTCAGTTGTGGCAAGCACTGTTCCATCTGCTGCAAGGATATCTCCGCGAATCGTTTTATCTTCTAATATCTCCTGTCTTTTTCTGTTATATTGATTACCGATTACCTCTGTACTATCATAGGTAATATAATGTCCCAGAAAAACCAGCATTGTCACAAAGATTCCACCATAGACACCCGCCAGACTGCCTATTCTGCGATTATCAGGTATCACAAGTCTATGTCCCGTTTCCTTCAGGTCTTCTGTCTGTGGCTGTTCATACTCCAATTTTCCTCTATCAGGCTGCATACTGATTCCCTGCACAAGCGCAAGCATAAGCATCGTAGACAGTACAGAGCTGCCTCCGTAGCTTACAAGCGGAAAGGTTAATCCCGTCATAGGAATAAACTTACAGTTACCACCTACCGTTAAAAACACCTGGAAAATATAAGCAACACCTATTCCCAATGCTGTGTATTTGGCAAAACGGTCAAACCTACGCATCGAAATCATTACAATTTCCAAAAACAAATTCAGTGCCAGCAAAAACAGAGCAATCCCAAATATCACCCCATACTCCTCACATATAGATGCATAAATGAAATCCTGTTCTACATAAGGAATCGTCGAAGGTGTTCCTCCATCAATGCCTAAGCCAAACCATCCGCCTGTTCCAATGGCAAACAAAGAATGTGCAATCTGATAACCTCTATCCTCTATCCTGCTCCACGGGTCCAGCCAAACAGCTACCCTGACCCTTACATGAGAAAACAGGAAATATGCTGCCACACATGCTATCGCAGCAGCAAAACTGCCAAGTCCCGCATAACGTTTCTTACCGGTTGCAACAAAAAGCAACGTAAAATATACAATAAAATAAATCAATGCACTCCCCAAATCCGTAGAGAGCACCAGAATCAATACATGTGCACCTGCCAGCACCGCCGTTACAAACACCTGTAAAAAGCTACGGCTTTTCGCAAAAAATCCCGCAAGAAAAACCACAAAGGAAAGCTTTACAAACTCAGACGCCTGAAAACTGATACCCCAAAATGACACAGAAAGCTTTGCACCGTTCACCACCGCGCCTCTGATATACACAGCCCCCAGTAATGCAATACCAAGTATCGCAAAAAACCAACGTCCTTTTTTCAATAAATTACGAAATCTCAAAAAACATGGCATTATTAGTATGACAAGCATTCCAAGCAACGCAAATACGAACTGCTTTACCGATTTCATATAGGAAAGACGAAGCAGACATATAAAACCAATCGAAAAGAACATCGCAATATGATTCAATATCAGTCTGTTAGTTTTGGGATAAATCGTTCTTGCCAACACCAAAAAAGCAAAAATGCAAACTAACTGAACAACCGGCAAAAACAAATAATCAATATTCCCCCTTGAAGACAGCAAAACAAGGCAGCTCGTTACATGATGAACTGCCATCAGAATATTTTGAAGCACCAATGGAACACTGCTTCTTTTACTCTCTTCTCTTGTCAAAAGCAGATAACTGATAACTACATATAATGTTAAATTACACGCCAAAATGTACTTTGACATCTCAATCATTGCACGAATCATATCCAGACTATTCTACTCCTCGTTTATAATGACCATTGGTGAACTCTTCGTACGGATAATCGCATGGTTCATCCAGAACAATACGCTTCTGATAATAAGAAAGAACCGACTCTGTCTGTGCCTTATCTTCTGTGGTAAATTCCAGACGATATACCTCAATACCAAACCTCTCCATACCATCTAACTGACCATGCAAAGAAAGCGGTACCGTATTATACAAAATATTATAGCAATGCAGACAATTCTGCAAAATCGGAAACTGATTGCGATATCTGTCTGTAAGATAATATATCAATTGTCCGTCATTTATATTCTTCTCACACTTTTCCAAAGTTTTTCTGACGCAATTTGCAGAATACATCAAAGGAATTCTACCATACACCATCATTTCCTTCGGACAACTCTCCTCAAGTTGTAAAAGTTCCTTACGATTCAACTCCACAGGAACCGTTAAACGTTCAAAATATCGATTATAAAATGCTACTGCTTCACAATTCCATGCATAAACCGTGTAATCTGCAATATAATGTCCCTCATAGCCAATCTTTCGAAGCCACTGAAGTTCCTCTGCATTTCTAATCAATACACCTGCAAATGGCATAGTCTGCAAAGCATCCAAATACTTCTCCAAATAAGGATAAGAACGTTTGCGCAGAATATGCGGTAATGCTAAGTAATATTCCTTATCTGCATATTGCTTCATCCTATCCGTCAGCTGCTGTCTATCTGTCAATACCAAGTCAGCGTTCACATAGATATAAGAAACCGACTCCTGCTTGACTGCACAGGATAACTGCGTAGCCGTTTGTACACCTACAGCAAGGCAAATCTCTTTTTGTTTCTCTACTGTCTCTCTGCCTGCATGATGAATCAACGTATCCTGCGCCTGTAATGCCGCCTTCTTCGCCTTTTCCTGTCGCAACCGACTATGACTATGCAGAATTTCTTCCTCAAGCTTCTCACAGGCAGCTCTTCTCAACTCATTTAATGCTTTAATAGGCATAAATGCATCTGCATCTGCATCCAATTCCAACTCAGACAACTTAAAATAAGTATCTCCCATCTTTCCAAGACGATTCCTGATATCTTCTAAATCCAAAGGTCTGTTCTGTGCCTTGCTTACTACATCGCCCGACACCTCCGCCTCAAGTTGTCTTCCATCAGACATTACACAACTCAATTGCAGCCTTGCCGGCTCATCCTTATGAATCACAGCTCTTCCTGTAATATCCATCACACGCTTGGCATTCAGATACTTTCTGCGAATTTCTTCCAAAACAGCATCCTTGCCTCCCGCATATCCGGGCTCACTTATCGTAACCATATTCTTAGAATTATGCTGTTCATAATATCCCTGACAAATATCCGTTCTGATATAAAGGCCACGCATCATTTCTTCGTCCTGCTTGGATACATGAAATGGTGCCTTAGGATTTGCCAGATACAAATCAATGTACTTACGATACATCGCTGTAACACCGGCTACATACTCAGGACTCTTCATTCGTCCTTCTATCTTAAATGAATCAATCCCTGCCTCTATGAGCTTTGGAATCTCAGACAAGGTGTACATATCCTTTAAACTAAGAGGATAAATATCCTTCTTATCCTTTGCCTTGTATGGCAGACGACACGGTCCTGCACAACGCCCTCTGTTACCGCTTCTTCCACCCAAAATAGAGCTAAAAAGACACTGTCCCGAATAGGCATAGCACATAGCACCATGAATAAAGGTCTCTATCTCAAGACCTGTCTTGTCCTTCATCGCTTTAATCTCATCTAATGATAATTCTCTTGCAGGAACAATACGCACTGCACCTATTTCCTTCAGAAACTCAGCACCATACTCTCCGGTTAAGGTCATCTGTGTGCTTGCATGAAGCTCTACTTCCGGAAAATACTTCTGAATCATCCGAAACACACCTAAGTCCTGCACGATAACGCCATCCAATCCGGCATCACAAAGAGGCTTCAGATAAGGAACCAAATCTGAAAGCTCCTTCTCCTTCACCAGTGTATTAACAGTAAGATATACCTTCTTACCGTATATATGTGCAATCCTTAATGCTTCTATAATCTCCTCCTGTGTGAAATTGTTTGCATATGCTCTTGCACCGAACTTACTGCCGCCCAAATAAACCGCATCTGCTCCTGCGTTCATTGCCGCAATAAAACACTCAAAATCTCCTGCCGGGGCCAATAACTCAACCTTGCTTTGAATCATCCCAATCTCCTATCCTTACAACAACAAAGACTGTCAAAAGACAGTCTTCTATCCTCGGTGTTCTTATTAATCGTTCGCTAACTTCTTATACTCTTTAAGCTCTGTTTCCATACGCACCATGCTCTTGGAATTCTCATTTAACTCATCCTGAGCTTCCTTCAAAGACTTAGAAGTATTCTCCAGCTTAATCTGTGTCGCAATCAACTCATGCTTCAAATCATAAAGTTCGTTCTCTTTCGCTCTAAGCTCCTGCTCTAAATCTTCAATCTTTCCCTTTGCCTTAAAATAATCATCAGCAATATTAATCTGAATCAGAATATTCTGTGTATCTAAAGGCTGCCTGCGGAAACCATCCAGCTTATTATAATCACTTAACTTATTATTAATGTAAGATGCGACTCTCTGTAAGTACTCCTCACTCTCATGACCGCTCATGGTCAGCACCTTACCACCTATAATAACCTCTGTATCTGTCTTTGCGGACATATATATCCCCCCTGAATACCTTGCTTCTTCTTTTGAAATGACTTCTCTGATAAGTTATGTAAATGGAATAACTCACTTTATATTATAACAAAGCAATATTAAATTTCAAGTCCCAAATGTCGATAAGCAAGCTCTGTTACCATACGACCTCGCGGTGTTCTGCAAATCAATCCATTCTTAATCAGATACGGCTCATAGACATCCTCAATCGTTCCGCTATCCTCTCCAATCGCTGCCGCCAGTGTATCCAAGCCAACAGGTCCACCTTTAAACTTCTCAATCATGGTGATTAAAATATTCCTATCGGTCTGGTCAAGCCCTAGCTTATCCACATCCAGAAGGTCAAGCGCCACATTAGCAACCTCTTCCGTAATCACACCGTCAAATCGCACCTGTGCAAAATCTCTGACACGCTTTAAGATGCGGTTAGCAAGTCTGGGCGTTCCACGGCTTCTCCTGGCAAGCTCTAAAGCTCCCTTCTCCTCAATCTGCACTCCTAAAATCCTTGCAGAATGCTGAATAATCAACACAAGTTCTTCCAATGAATAGAACTCTAAATGCTGAATGACCCCGAACCTGTCTCGGAGCGGTGCAGTCAATAACCCCGCTCTCGTAGTTGCTCCCACCAGTGTAAACTTCGGCAAAGGCATGTGTACAGACGTTGCCGCTGAACCCTTACCAATCATAACATCAATCGCAAAATCTTCCATCGCAGGATACAAAATCTCCTCAACCTGTCTGTTTAATCGATGAATCTCATCAATAAAGAGCAAGTCCCCGTCCTGCAAATTATTCAGAATAGCTGCCATATCACCTGTCTTCTCTATTGCAGGACCACTTGTCACCTTCAGATTAACGCCCATCTCATTAGCAATAATCCCTGCAAGTGTTGTCTTACCCAGTCCGGGAGGTCCATAGAACAGCACATGGTCCAATGCATCATTACGTTGCTTAGCCGCCTTAATATATATACTTAGTATCTCCTTTGCCTTCGCCTGACCAATGTACTCTTTCAAGGTCTGCGGACGAAGGCTTCCCTCTATTGTCCTATCTTCTTCTGTAAGCTTTGTCTCGATTATTCTGCCTGCCATAAGACTTCTCCTTTATCTTACTACGGTCTTGAGTGCCAGTTTTAGAATAGCCCCCGCATCCATATCATCAGTTACATTCACCTGATTCACAGCTTTAACAGCCTCAGATGCTGAGTATCCAAGTGCAACCATAGCTTCAATCGCATCATTCTTCGCACCTGTATTACCAAACGTATTCCCCATTGCTACCAATGTAGGCTGCTCCATATCAGAATTCAACTGAATCTTATCCTTCAAATCCAATATAATTCTCTCGGCAGACTTGGCTCCAATCCCCGGTGCCTTGGCAATCGCCTTAGCATCTCCTGCAATAATGGCAAATCGCAAATCATCTGCGCTCATAGCGGATAGAATACCAAGCGCTCCCTTAGGGCCGATACCATTCACCGTAATCAGCTTCTTAAAGAACCACAAATCCTCCTTTGTCAGAAAACCATAAAGCATAAAGGCATCCTCACGTACACAGGTATAGGTATAAATCTTCACCTGTGCACCAATCCCCGGCACACGCTGCGCCACACTATAAGGAATCTTTATATTATATCCAATCTGATTACATTCAACAACCAGATTATCCTCTGCAATCTCTATTACTTCCCCTTTGATATATGCGTACATATATGTCATCCTTCCCGATGTTATTCTTTCTTCCATATGTTATGGAAATCCTACTTATTATATTAACATAACCACAGCAAAAAGAAAAGAAAAAGAAAACATATGTTTCTTTTTGATTCTTAATAAAATCAAAAAGAGAGTCCATAATAAAAATGAACCCTCTTCAAATTCACAAATAATAAACATTACTTGTTATTAATATAATTAATCAATCCCTCTGCCTTAATAATCTTCTGCATAAACTCCGGGAACGGCTGGCCCTTATAGGTCTGGCCTGTTGTCTTATTGGTAATGATACCTGAATCAAAATCTACCTCAACCTCATCACCTGCCGAAATTGCCACAGCAGCCTCAGGACACTCAACGATTGGAAGACCGATATTGATTGCATTACGATAGAAAATTCTTGCGAATGTCTCTGCGATTACACAGCTTACACCTGCCGCCTTAATAGCGATTGGTGCATGCTCTCTGGAAGAACCACATCCGAAATTCTTATTGGCAACAATAATGTCACCCTTCTTTACATTCTTAACGAAATCCTTATCAATATCCTCCATGCAGTGTGTTGCAAGCTCTGCAGGGTCAGAAGAATTTAAATATCTTGCAGGAATGATTACGTCTGTATCAACATTATCTCCATACTTAAATACGCTACCTGTTGCTTTCATAGTTGACCTCCATTATAACTGGTTTGGGCTTGAAATCTTACCTGTGATAGCACTTGCAGCAGCTACTGCCGGGCTTGCAAGGTAAATCTCAGAATTAATATGACCCATTCTTCCTACAAAGTTACGATTGGTTGTAGATACACAACGCTCGCCATCAGCAAGAATACCCATGTATCCGCCAAGACATGGTCCACAGGTTGGTGTGCTGACAACTGCTCCTGCCTGAATAAAGGTCTTAAGCAAACCCTCTTCCATAGCCTGCATATAAATAGCCTGTGTTGCAGGAATAATAATACATCTCATACCCTTAGCAACGTGACGTCCCTCTAATACCTTAGCAGCGATACGAAGGTCATCAATTCTACCGTTTGTACATGAACCGATAACTACCTGGTCAATCTTAACATCTTCCGTAATCTCATCGATTGTCTTTGTATTCTCAGGTAAATGAGGGAATGCAATTGTTGACTTCAATGTACTTAAATCAATTGTATACTCCTCATCATATACTGCATCCTCATCAGCCTCATATACTGTAAACTGTCTTGTTGAATGCTCCTTCATATATGCAATCGCCTTCTCATCAACAGGGAAAATACCATTCTTTCCACCTGCTTCGATAGCCATATTTGCAATAGTAAATCTGTCATCCATAGAAAGATTAGCAATACCATCTCCTACGAACTCCATAGACTTGTAAAGTGCTCCATCCACACCAATCATACCGATAATGTGAAGGATAACATCCTTACCGCTAACCCACTCAGGAAGCTTTCCTGTTAAGTTAAACTTAATTGCGCTCGGCACCTTGAACCAAGCCTTACCTGTTGCCATACCGGCAGCCATATCTGTACTACCAACACCGGTAGAAAATGCGCCAAGTGCACCATATGTACATGTATGAGAATCTGCACCGATAATTACATCTCCCGCAACAGTAAGTCCCTTCTCAGGGAGAAGCGCATGCTCAATACCCATCTCACCAACCTCAAAATAATTGGTAATCTGATTCTTAATTGCAAATTCTCTTACGCACTTACAATGCTCTGCTGACTTAATATCTTTATTTGGTACAAAATGGTCAGGTACAAGTGCAATCTTATCCTTATGGAAGACACCTTCTACCTGCATCTTTTCCATTTCCTTAATCGCAACAGGACTTGTAATATCGTTACCAAGAACTAAATCTAAATCCGCTTCAATCAACTGGCCTGCTTCTACCGACTCAAGTCCTGCATGGGCAGCCAAAATCTTTTGCGTCATTGTCATTCCCATTGTCTATTCCTCCTGTTATTTCATTATAAAAGTGTATGCTCGTGTATTTTTGATTCAAAGGGCTGTATGCCGCACTTATGTGCACCCTTTTTGAACTTTCATTATCATATCATACTTATTAACATAATTGAAATACATATATTTTATATTTACTATAACCACAAGTTATAGTAAAATATCTTTATATAACCAACAGTTAGTTGTATAAAACTTTTTTAATATCCACGAAAGGATTACATATGAATCAAAATTTATCATCCTACCATGTTTTTTATACAGTAGCCGGAACCGGAAACATATCCGCTGCCTCCAAAGCTCTTTTTATCAGCCAGCCGGCTGTCACCAAAGCAATACAACGCCTTGAAGAAAACCTTGGTGTCACGCTCTTTAAACGTAGCTCGCGCGGTGTGTCTCTGACACATGAAGGCAATATTCTCTACGAACGCCTGCAAGAAGCTTTTCATGCCATCGAGCTTGGCGAAGAACAACTCCGTTACGAAACCAATCAGGACATCAGCCATCTGACCATCGGCGTCAGTACTACACTTTGCAAATACCTTTTGTTGCCCTACTTGAAGGACTTTGTGCGTCAGAATCCGCATATCAGAATTTCCATCGCCTGCCAGCCTACCTATCAGACCTTGCAGGCATTAGAGGAAAGCAACATCGACATCGGCCTGGTCGGCGAGCCGGACTTAGCCTTCCCATACACCTTTTCCAAGGTACAGGCAATCAATGACACCTTTGTTGCAACACAAAGCTATCTGGACAATCTAAAAATACGAACAGGATTAGATTACCATCAGGCGGCTAATTCGAAGCATCTTTTCAAAGAAGCCACTCTCATGCTTATAGACAGCAACAATCTTTCCCGCCGTTATGCCGACCAGTACATTTTAACCAACGGTCTTCAAGCAGGTAATATCATCGAAGTGTCTACTATGGATTTACTCATCGAGTTTGCTTCCGTGGGACTTGGGATTGCCTGTGTAATTAGAAATTTTGTAGAAAAGGAGCTTAAGAACGGAACACTCATCGAAATTCCTGTTCCTATTATCATTTCCAAACGAAACATTGGCTTCGTATACCGGGACAAAACATTTTCCAACCCTGCCATACAAACCTTTTTAGATTATTATCAACATACACAGAGCTGATTTGGTTTACAATACTTCGTTAAGTGCTTGTTTTATCTGAACAATGACGTGTTCTTTATGAAATAGGCACTTTTTTTACTTCTTTTTATTCTATAAAATGTTATAATATTTTATAACATATGCGCATTTTAACAAACAATAGCGTAAAAATTATAGAAATTGTAGAGAGGTGCTATTTATGAAAGGAATAACTCCCCCAAAATTTAAATTACCTAAGAAAAACCCACCATCCCCTTCAACGGAGGGCTTAACTGCAAATACAAGTTCCACACAAGCTTTTGCTGAAACGGCCACAGATGTTGCTGCAACTGATGCTCAAGCAAAAGAAAAAAAACCTTTATTTTGCAAAAAAGAAAAGTTAGCCAAAGAAAAACCCGCCAAAGAAAAAAAGATAAAAGAAAAAGTTCCTAAGCAACCGGGTGAAAAGAAGAAATTACAGCTTCCTGATTTAAAAGAAAAGTTTGCTGCTTTTTCAAAATCAGAAAAAAATAAGACGGACAGCGTGAACAAGAAAAAAATTATACTTCCGCCTAAGGTTGCTGCTATTCTATCAAAAGTGAAGGATATTCTGATTAATAAAATATTTTCAGGTAAAAGTATTATGGGAAGTCTTATGACCATCTCCATTTTGCCGGTAATTTTAATGCTTATTCTGGGTGTTGCATCATACAAAACGGCTTCTAACGCAATCCTGAATCAATGTAAAGAATCGGCTATGGCTACTGTTTCGGCTGCTGCGGATTACTTCTCAGTAATTTGCGACTCCGTATCTGCCAAAGGTGCCGAATTAGTAACCAACAAAACCGTTTCAGACTATTATGAAAACTATGATATGAAAAGCGAAACAGCTGCAGATGATTTAAGTACCGTAAAAGTTATTATGAGTCAGATGAAAGCTGCGAATAAATATTTATACAGTTATACGATTATTCCTAACGAAGGCAAGCTGGTTACTTCATTAACCGGTGCCCTTCCGGATGACCATTACAATGTATACCTTGCTTCTTCCGAAGGACAATTCTTAAACAAGGATAAAAAGACCCGTTCCGGTTGGCTTGGTTATCATACCTTCGTTGATGAAAATATCAAAGCTGATAACAACAGCTACTCATTTGCATATGTTCAGGAATTTTTAAAGGCTGATGCGACACTGGTTCTCGATATTGATATCAACATTGTAAAAGATATGCTTTTCGGTCTTGATACCGGTGACGAAAGTATCAAAGCACTGGTTTCAACAGACGGTCGTGAAATCGGCGTCATCCAGGGGCAGGAAGCCTTATATAACATCAACGGAAACGGCGAAAGCTGGTTCGTAGGCCACGACCATTATACAAAGAGCTTAGAAGTCGGTGAAGCAGAAAGCCGTACCGTTCGTATCAAAGGCAAGAAATATGAATACTTCTACTCGCCTGTCGGTTCAACAGGCATTGCTCTCTGTGCTCTCGTACCACAGGATATTCTGCTTGCAGATGCAAAAGCAATCAGCTTAGTTACCATTCTCATGGTTGCTATCGCTTCTGTCGTTGCTCTCGGCGCAGGTTCCATGATTGCAAACGGTATCAAGAGTACAGTTAAAAATCTTGTAAACGGCTTAAAAAAAGTAGAACAGGGAAATCTATCCATGAACTTCACCACAACCCGTAAGGATGAATTCAAACTATTAAATGATAGCTTGAACAATACCTTATCAGGTATTCGTGCTCTCTTAGTTGAAACACAACAGTTTGGTGATAAGGTTAATCAGATGTCCGTAGACCTTACAGAACGAACCTCAGACATCAATACTTCTATGCTGGAAATCTTAAAGGCTGTGGAAGAGGTCGCCCAAGGTACTCAGACTCAGGCAGAAGAAACTGATAGTAGCCACCAGAGAATGGATGACCTTGCCAATAATATGAATGATGTCTATGGAAAAACACAGGCAATCGAAAGCCTTGCCGGTGAAGTTATGAACGCTGTTGATAAGGGTCAGGTAATCGTAGATGGTATTCAGTCTCAGGCAGATGCTACATCCGAAATCACGATGACCTTAAGCAAGGAAATCGAAGAGGTAAATGTTCACTCTATCGAAATCAAAAATATTGTCAACGTAATTGACGGCATCGCAGGTCAGACCAATCTCCTGTCACTTAATGCTTCAATTGAAGCCGCACGTGCCGGTGAACATGGTAGAGGTTTCTCCGTTGTCGCCGAAGAAATCAGAAAGCTTGCTGACCAATCCAAGGAGTCAAGTAAACAGATTCAGGAAATCATCAAGAGTATCACACAGGCAACGGAACGTACACTAAACTCTGCAAATCAAACACAAACGCAAGTACAGGAGCAGGTACACCAGTTCCGTGATACTGTAGAAATCTTTAAACAGATTAAAAATTGCGCTATTGCATTAATTGATGAATTAAATCTGGCAGTAAATAACATGAAAGAGGTTAATCATCAGACAGAAGATGTTGGTGATTCACTCCGCAACATCGCAGCAATTTCAGAAGAATCAGCTGCGTCCATTCAAGAGGTTACAGCTACCGTCAATACACAGACACAAATGGTATCTTATCTTATGAATGAAGCCACAGCTTTATCCGAGCAGATTGCCGTATTAAATGAATCCATGGAGAAATTCGCAATAGATGAAGAATAAATAAAACCTTGAAGTCTTCTACAGACTTCAAGGTTTTCTCTTTTTCTAAATTAGTTATTGATGAACTTATCCTCTTCGTTGTTCCAGCTGTAAAGCTTACGAATCTCCTCACCAACCTGCTCAGCCGGATGCTCAGCTGCAAGCTTTCTCATAGCCTTGAAGTGAACCTGACGACCAGCGTTTGACATATCTAATAAGAACTCCTTAGCAAAGCTTCCGTCCTGAATATCAGAAAGAACCTTCTTCATAGCCTTCTTAGTATCCTCTGTAATAATCTTTGGTCCTGTGATGTAGTCACCGTACTCAGCTGTATTAGAGATAGAATATCTCATTCCGGCAAAACCTGACTGGTAAATTAAGTCAACGATAAGCTTCATCTCATGAATACACTCGAAGTAAGCATTTCTTGGGTCATAACCAGCCTCTACTAATGTCTCGAAACCAGCCTGCATCAATGCACAAACACCACCACAAAGTACTGCCTGCTCACCGAATAAGTCTGTCTCTGTCTCAGTTCTGAATGTTGTCTCAAGAACACCTGCTCTTGCTCCACCGATAGCTGCTGCATAAGCTAAAGCCTTATCTAAAGCCTTACCTGTAGCATCCTGCTCAACAGCTACTAAACAAGGAACACCCTTGCCAGCCTGATACTCTGAACGTACTGTATGTCCAGGTCCCTTAGGTGCAATCATAGTAACGTCAACATCTGCAGGTGGCTTAATGCATCCGAAGTGAATATTGAAACCATGAGCGAACATTAACATATTACCTGCCTCAAGGTTTGGCTCGATATCCTTCTTGTACATATCTGCCTGTAACTCATCATTGATAAGAATCATGATAACGTCAGCCTTCTTAGCTGCCTCTGCTGCTGTATATACTTCAAATCCCTGCTTCTCAGCCTTTGCCCATGACTTGCTTCCCTCGTAGAGACCGATGATAACGTTGCATCCTGACTCCTTAGCATTTAATGCATGTGCATGTCCCTGGCTACCATAACCGATAACTGCGATTGTCTTTCCCTCTAAAATAGATAAGTTACAATCCTCCTGATAATAAATCTTTGCGTCTGCCATTTTATTTCTCCTCCTAGAAACTATGTAAAAAATTTAATCGAATGGACCTAAGTCCAATTGCTTACTAGAGATAAACTACATCCTCTGAGCCTCTTCCAAGACCTGCGATACCTGTTCTTGCAATCTCAAGAATCTCATAATCCTGAACCAATGCGATAAAAGCATCAATCTTAGACTGGTCACCTGTCAGCTCTACAATCAAGCTGTCAACATTCACATCAACAATCTTTGCTCTGAATACCTCTGCCATCGAGAAAAGACCCTGTCTTGTCTCCTGTGTAGAACGTACCTTAATCAGGCAAAGCTCTCTGTAAACACTCTTGTCAGCCTCAAGCTCACGAATGTCTCTTACGTCTACAAGCTTTGCAACCTGCTTCTCAATCTGCTCAAGAACATCCTCGTCACCTGATGTCACGATGGTAATTCTTGTATACTTGGTATCTGCGGTTGCACCTGCTGTAATACTTTCAATATTATAGCCACGTCTGGAAAACAGTCCTGAAATACGACTGAGTACACCAGCGTTATTATCTACCAAAAGCTGGAAGACCTTCTTTTGCATAAAAATACACTCCTTTTGCGCAAATTATGCGCTGCATACGTTTTTCATTGTAACAACTCTTATTCTAGTTGTCAATACATTTAGGAAGAGCAAGTGTACCTGTTCTTGCTACTTCTACGATACTGATTGATTTCATCATATCAAGCATAACCTTAATTCTCTCAGGCATATCACAAATCTGAATCATCATGGTTGAATGTGACATATCTACAATCTCTGCCTTCATAATCTCACAAATTTCCATGATATCTCTTCTGTTGTTACGATTATACTTAACCTTAATTAACATCAGTTCTCTGCTGATACTGTCCTTCTCTTCAAAAGTCTTAACCTTAATGATATCAATCTTCTTATTAAGCTGTTTCTCTATCTGCTCTATTGTCCTCTGATTACCACTGCTGACAATTGTCATACAGGATACTTCAGGGTCATCTGTTTCACCTACTACAAGACTATCAATATTGTAGCTTCTTCTGGAAAACAGTCCCGCCACCTTACCGAGGACACCGGCTCTATTCTCTACTAATACAGAATATATTCTCTTCATATTTATGCGTCCTCCTTATACCAAATCCATTGGGTCAATCAGACATTCCATCAGCATAGTATTATCCTTGGCAAGGAACTCCTGAATCTTTGCTTTGGCATCTGTCATATTCTCCACACGAATAAACGGTATATTATATGCTGCCGAAAGCTTCTCCAAATCAGGTGTGCCATCCTTAATATCAACAACCGAATAATTATCCTTATAAGTAAAATGCTGATACTGTCTAACCATACCCAGATAGTTATTCTTCAGAACAATAATCTTAACAGGAATGTCATGCTGCATGATAGTAGCCAGCTCCATCATAGACATCTGGAACGAACCGTCTCCGCATACTGCAATAACCTGCTTAGACATATCACCACGCTTTGCACCCATAGCCGCTGGAATCGAATATCCCATAGTACCCATACCGCCTGAAGTCAGGAATCGACCTTCCTTCACAATATGATATCCACAGGACCAAATCTGATTCTGTCCAACGTCCGCAACATATACAGCATCACTCTGCATCTCCTCAGAAAGCATGGTAATAAAGGCTGCCGGGTCTACATAGTTCTCATCAGGAGTACGCTTCTTCACCATAGTCGCACGATACTCTTCCAAGGTCTTAATCCACTCATCATGCTCACAGCTAAACTCCTGCTCAAGGAAATCCTGCATAATATGCTTCGCATCTCCTACAAGCGGAATTGAAGGTCCGCAATTCTTACCTATCTCAACAGGGTCTACATCAATATGTACCAAAACCTTATTCTCAGTAATCAAATCCGGCTGGCTGATAGCTCTATCTGCTACTCTGGCACCTACCATAATAATCAAATCAGACTCATTCATAGCACGATTCGCATATGCTTTACCATTATTCCCCACCATACCAAAGTACATCTCGTCCATAGTTGGCATAGCACCTATTCCCATCATTGTAGAAACAACCGGAATTCTATGTCTGCGTGAGAATTCTCTAAGTTCCTTGGTTGCATCACTCAAAAGCACACCACCACCTGCACAGATAACAGGTCTCTTAGCCTTCTCAAGTTCCTTAATCACCTTCTTAATCTGAACAAAATTACCCTTTACAGTAGGCTTATAGGTTCTTAAACTTACGCTCTCAGGATACTTAAAATTCTTAATAGTCGCATTCTGAATATCAATCGGAACATCTATCAATACAGGTCCCTTTCTTCCTGTACTTGCAATATGGAATGCCTCTTTAAAAATTCTCGGTATATCCTCTACCTTCTTTACCAAGTAACTATATTTTACAAAAGACTCAACAGCACCCGTAATATCTGCCTCCTGGAATACGTCACTTCCAATCTGTTCGCTGTTAACCTGTCCTGTAATACAAACCAAAGGAATGCTGTCTGCAAATGCTGTCGCAATACCTGTAATCAGATTTGTCGCACCCGGACCACTGGTAACTGCACATACCCCAACCTTGCCTGTGACTCGGGCCTCTCCGCTTGCTGCATGCGCAGCATTCTGTTCTGTCCTTACTAATATTGATTGGATGTCCGAATCAGTGATGCTGTTATAAAATGGGCAAATAGCCACACCCGGATAACCATATACCGTGGTAACACCTTCTAACTCAAGACATTTCACCATAGCGTCAGCGCCGATCATAATGTTCACTCTTATCCTTTCTTGTTTCCTCATTCTGTACATTTTCAAATAATATCTTAAAAATATACATATTTATAATTATACATAATCCATGGTTTTAAGTAAACCATTAATTATTTATTTTCCATTTATTGGTTTTTCTTTTGACAATTTCATTTTACGCATTATCGCACAAGACTCGAAACAAGTTTTGTTGCAAGATTTGTTGATTTTGGTCAAATAATATGATACATTAAAATAATAAATTGTAGTACTTTAGAAGGGTTGGTTACAAAACAATGAACCGCAAAATTAATATCATCATTTTGATAAGCATATTAGCGCTCGGGCTTACCGGGTGTGGCTATAAAACTGAGGAAGAAAAAGCACTCGCCAACTTCTCCAGTTCCATTTCAAGCTTTACCAATACTATCTTAAGCATTGATATGCAGATGAACGAGCTTGATGTAACTGACGAAAATGCTTGTGCAGATTTGCTGATGATGCTTGATAATTTAGATAAAGAGTTCCAGTCACTTGCTGAGTTATCTGTTCCGGAGCAGTACTTAAGTATCGAGAAGTTAGCCGATGAGGCCAGCGATAACATGTCTATCGCCGTATCCTACTTCCACTCCGCATATGAGGCAGCCACATTCGATGCTGTTGATGCTGATGTCGCTCACCAGTATTATGAAAGAGCAATGACTCGTATTGAATATATCGGATATGTTTTAACCGGAGATATTCCGGAAGATGAGAATGTCATTATTCACGAAACTTCTGATGATGGAATTATTGATAGGTTTATTCATTAATATAAACATATAGAAAGGTGTTGCAGGTCTGGCAACACCTTTCTATTATTTTAATCCCTATCTATCGTCTGCACCTGTTCTTCCTTATTCCACGGGAAATATCTTGCATATGAACTATCTGCCGAAGAATAATGAACCAGCAAATACACCAATCCGCATACGCAAAGAAAACCTGTCGCAATCACAACCGCTGCAAAGGAAAAGCCTCTCTGTGTGTCTGCCATCTCTGCCTTTAACATTGCCAGCTGTGTATCAAAACGTCTGTCTATTTCATGCGCTTCCAGATAATATTCATATGCCTTCTTACGATTTCCACGCTTAGCTTCTGCCTCGCCAAGCTTCGCATAAGCATCAACCAAAACCGCTTCATTCGGCACCGATTTTTCTTCTATATTCTCCACAAAACAACGAAGATACCTAATTGCTCTCGGAATATTTCTGGAGCATCCTGTTCCATACAAGGCTAACTGCCCCAATATATAGTATGCCTCTACATGACCACCCTTTGCTGCCTTCTTCGCATACTTATACGCATAGCAATAATCGACAATATTCTGTGCATTTGCAATATGCCAGCCGGCTGCCTTTAAAGCAGCCTCTGTATCTCCCTTGTCCGCTTGTGCCCTTAAAGCTTCACAAGAATCAGACTTTGCAATCGATTTACAAAGCGTATCCAACACATCCTCCTCGTCACCCTTAGTCCCGTCCTGTAAGCATGTTGTTATCAAACTCTCAATATCATCAAATAAATCATCTTCCATCTCTTGAATAACCATACTCCCCCCATAACACGCACATCACCACACCATGACGGCTCTCATCTATTATCCATAATAAAGCGTACATAATTATTATACTATTAACCAATTATGTACACAAGTTTTTATTTTATATAAAATTGTCATACAGCAATATTTGCATAGTAGGGTCTTCAACCTGCTGTTGTTTTTCTGCATTATGGCACCCCTGCACAGCAAAAGCTCCTCAAACCATCATATGATTTGAGGAGCTTAATCTAAGCACTATGCTATATATTCTTTCAATTAGAACTTACCAGCGTCTGCTGCTTCCTGAATAGAAACTGCAACTGCAACAGTCATACCAACCATAGGGTTGTTACCTGCACCGATAAGACCCATCATCTCTACGTGAGCCGGAACTGAAGAAGAACCAGCAAACTGAGCGTCTGAGTGCATACGTCCCATAGTATCTGTCATACCATAAGAAGCAGGACCAGCTGCCATGTTATCCGGATGAAGTGTACGTCCTGTACCACCACCTGAAGCTACTGAGAAGTACTTCTTACCCTGCTCGATACATTCCTTCTTGTATGTACCTGCAACAGGATGCTGGAATCTTGTAGGGTTAGTTGAGTTACCTGTGATAGATACGTCAACGCCTTCCTTGTGCATGATAGCTACACCTTCGCAAACATCGTTTGCACCGTAGCAGTTAACCTTTGCACGAAGTCCCTCAGAATAAGACTTTCTATAAACTTCCTTAACTGTGTTTGTATATGGGTCATACTCTGTCTCAACGAATGTGAAACCGTTAATTCTTGAGATAATCTGAGCAGCGTCCTTACCAAGACCGTTTAAGATAACTCTTAATGGTTTCTTACGAACCTTGTTAGCCTTCTCAGCGATACCGATAGCACCTTCAGCTGCTGCGAATGACTCATGTCCTGCTAAGAAGCAGAAGCACTCTGTCTCTTCCTCTAATAACATCTTACCAAGGTTACCATGTCCAAGACCTACCTTACGTGTGTCTGCAACAGAACCTGGAATACAGAAAGCCTGAAGACCTTCACCGATTGCAGCTGCTGCATCTGCTGCTCTTCTGCAATCCTTCTTAATAGCGATAGCTGCACCTACAACATAAGCCCAGCAAGCGTTCTCAAAACAGATTGGCTGAATGCCCTTAATCTGATTATATACATCAAGGCCGGCATCCTTAGTAATCTTCTCAGCTTCTTCGATAGAAGCGATGCCATAGCTATTTAATACTGAATTGATTTTCGCAATTCGTCTTTCATATGATTCAAATAATGCCATTTTAAACGTCCTCCTATCTTACTCATGTCTTGGGTCGATAATCTTAACCGCATCAGCTACACGACCGTACTGGCCCTTAGCCTTCTCCCATGCTGTGTTAGGGTCATCACCCTTCTTGATGAAGTCTGTCATCTTTCCAAGACTTACAAACTGGTAACCGATAATCTGGTTGTCAGCGTCAAGAGCGATACCTGTTACATATCCCTCTGCCATCTCAAGGTAACGAGGTCCCTTAGCTAATGTACCATACATAGTACCAACCTGTGAACGAAGACCCTTACCTAAATCCTCAAGACCTGCACCTACAGGAAGTCCATCCTCAGAGAATGCAGACTGTGTACGTCCGTAAACAATCTGTAAGAATAACTCTCTCATAGCTGTATTGATAGCGTCACAAACAAGGTCTGTATTTAAAGCTTCCATTACAGTTCTACCTGGTAAAATCTCAGATGCCATAGCAGCTGAGTGAGTCATACCGGAACATCCGATAGTCTCTACCAATGCTTCCTGAATGATACCTTCCTTAACATTTAATGTAAGCTTACAAGCACCCTGCTGTGGTGCACACCAGCCTACACCATGAGTCAAACCGGAAATATCTTTTACATCTTTAGCTTTAACCCATTTAGCTTCTTCTGGGATAGGAGCACAACCGTGGTTAACACCCTGTGCTACTGGACACATTTCTTCAACTTCTTTTGAATAAATCATGTGATAACTCCTTTCGATTATATAACTTATATTTCATAACAAGACACACATAGGTGACCCGCTATTTAGCTGTAATAAAAACGAGCCGTTCTTGTTATAATCGCACAAAAACATTTTCGCATAAAACACAAAAAAATTCAATTGTATTTTGCATATTTCGTCAATATTTTATCAATTCTTTTGTGTGATTTTACATTCCAATAACTAAATATTGTACAAAAAATATAGTAATGCTTATTAATTTTCAAAAAATCTATATCCTCAAGCCAATAACACAAAGGTTATTTAAAGCAAAAGACCGCATGCGACATTCACACGCGGTCTCTCATCCACACTCTATTCTATGTTCAATACGAATATTTAATCAACAATTGCAGGATTATCAACAATCCCCATAAACAAAGGAATCTGTGTATCCATATCCATAATCATATAGAGAAATGGTCTGTTAAAGAATACATCTATCGGCTCTTCTGTTCGCATTGCACAGCTATCTGCAACAGCAACTTCCGTTACAGCAGCTGCCTCCGTACCTTCTTCATCCACCTTTACCACTGCCTTTTGTCTTACCATACTGATATAGATTGGTGCTCCGCTTGCTGTTGTTCCTATCTTCGACAAATCCGCTTTATCAGCATCAAAAGCATCTGTTAACCCCATCTTCTGCAACGCTTCATTCAGAGTCCTGTCAAAGCCAACCTCAAACTTCGGTAATTGAAGATTTATTAATGTAGACTCTGCACCCTTTAAAGCCTTAGCCAATCTCTTTGTGGTCAAAGTGCCTGCAAGTTCACGAACCGTTTTACCCTCACGCGGAAGCATTGCAACCATTGCAAGATTACCATCCCTGTACGGCATCACAATACCGCTAAAATCCGTATTGGCAAAATAATCGTAATGCGAACTATACTGATGCATCATTGGCACCAAAAGCTTTTCCTCGCTTGCAAGCGTAAAATCTTTTTCTTTGGTTTGATATACTTCAAAAGAATTTCTCCATTTTCCATTAAAATACAAAGCATTAAACAACACCAGGCGCGTCACAGGGTCAAATGGTTCCTTTATCATTTCCTTAATCAAGCCTCTTGTATTCTCATCTATCCAGTCATTCATCGCTCCCACTGTTTCCATGGAAGATAATTCTGTCTGATACACCTTTGCATCATAGAAAGACTTTAATTTACCAAGCCACTCATCATATGCCGTAAAATCATCATCAATCCATGCCGAATTTGCAAGCGTTAAAACCAGTTGCTCTGACTCATGAGGCAAAAGATTCATCATAGAATCCGAAATCACAGTCATATCAGAGCCTAACACATCTTCAAACTGCACATAGGTATTTCCATTTGCACCGTTTCCCGCCATAGTCAACGCAATATATGCAGACACCGGTGAAATAACAGGATTGGTAACATCAAGATTCTCCCGAAACAAATCCAAGCCAAAATCCTGTACAACCTGATACCCAGGTGTATCGTAAGCTATTTCATAATCAATCTGAACATCCTTATCTACAAGAACATCCGCATGTGCTACCTGCACCTCGTCAACCGTTGCATAGCAGGAGATGGATTCTTCCGTTCCACACGCCACTATCAGATTGGACGCAAGCATTGTCAGCACCAGAAGCACCATCACTATTTTCTTTTTCATAAATCCACCTCTATCTGTTCTCTTCCTTTTCTTCAGTCTGTATTGGGTTGTTCACTACATTCTGAGAAGATGTTTTCTGCTTTTTGTCTGCATTCATATTCTTGTTTGTGTACTTTGCAATCACCTTAACCACTACCTTCACAATAAGAACTGCTATCAATACATAAAACGCAAAACCAATCAGTGAAACAATCATACTTGGAATATGAATTACAAATCCTACAAAACCATCCTTAATATCTTCACCAACCTCATATAAATCCTCTGAGAAACCTGTAGTAATTCTCTCCCACATACCCTTTGGCTCTTGTGGCGTAATACGTACAACTTCATTCACATCCAGATATATCGTGCTATACTCAATCTGATTATTGAAAGTACGAAGCTGAGATTCCATACTTTCAATCTGATACTGCACCTCTGTCAAACGACTCTCCAATGTAATGACATCCTCAATCTTCTCTGCCCTTGACATAAACTCAAGAAGTCTTTCCTGCTCAGCGTAAAGCATCTTTTTATGACTTTCCAAATCCACATACTGTAGAGTAACATCATCTACTGTCTCATGACGATATGTAATATTTGAAGTTCCCTCTATCACCTTCAAAAATGCATCCAACTGTGCTCTTGGAATTCTTATCGTAACTTCTGCATAACGGTTATTATTATTTCCATTTACCGTATACCGCTCTTTATAACCGCCGTTTTCATTAATCTTACGTTCCATCTCTACCAAAAAATCATCAAATGTCTCTGTTTCTACGGTCATAGTCACTTCTTTGATAAGCTTTCTGCCGGAGTTCTCCAAAGATGAACTATTTGTCTCCATCGGCTCAGAATACTCTTCTATGTACGCTTGCTCCGTCGCAGCTCCATAGAATCCTTTCGCGTTGCTGTAATCGCTGTATGCATCCTCTGCCATCGTATAAGATGCCGTACTATCCATACTGCTGCTTCCGCATCCTATCATAACAACCGACATCATCAATGCCATTCCTGTTACCAGACACTTCTTTAAAACACTTTTCTTCTTCATAAAATCGCCCTCCTATATGTTCACGGCATTTCCATCTACATTTCAATTCATTTCTGCCGTTCTACCATATAGGAGGGAGAATTTTTCATTTGGTTGCATAATAACACAAATTTTTTTTACAATTTTAAATAATTTTTCTACTGCATTACTATGATTTCTATCGCTTCCTCTGGCGTCCACACATGAGAATAATTTGATGTTAACCACACTTCATCAGCTGTATAATCCTTCAATGCAATTTGTTCTCCAAAATATCCCTCTTCGATTGCTTCACCTATCATACCATAAGTACTAGACCAGGAATTAATCTCATACTGATTGCCCTCTAAATCATAATATTTATGAGAAAATAGCATATGTACATGATTTGGTTCACGCTGTTTTCCAAGGAAGTTTACCAACCATCCTTCTTCACTCTTTGATGCACCTACATACTTAACTCCCTCAGGGAGCTGTCCTGTTTCTCCTGTTTTAAGATTCACATAAACCTTCTCTTGGTCTTTATTCAACCATTCTGCTCCCGTAAATACAATTTTTAATTGCTCTGCATCATAAAAGTATGAACTATCTGCTCTAAACGAAGACATAGAAGGTGTTTCCGGATTACCGGTAGCTATAATTCCGTTAGAAACAGTTTCAAACTTCATACCTCCATCCGTCTCAATATAGAACTCCAAACGTTTTAGCCACGCTGAATTCTTTTCAGAATCTATCACCTCTACACGAAGATGCGTTGGATAAATCTGTATTTCCGTAACAGTAATTTCGTTTCCATCCAGAATCACAGTCTGGTTGACAGGAAGCACTTTAGCTGCCGCTGTGAACATAGGGTCAAACTCCAGCAGAAAATCAAAGCTTGCGACATAATCAAATACCTCCTCTTCATAATCGCCAAACATGGAATCTTCCGGACTTACTTCAACCGCTTCTGCATCCAAATCTCTAATATCCAGTAACAATCTAAGTTTCTCAGGCACATTTTCTTCCATAAAATCAACTGTTATACTTCGCAATGCTCCATTTGACGCATCAAAGTCATTCACTCCGCAGGAATGAGCTAACCAAGAATAATCCTCAGCCTTCATCTCCGGTTCTACACTCAAAGACGAATACCTATCAGAATACAAGCGAAAGAAAATATTCACCTGTTTTTGGTCCACAATCAAATACTCCACACTAACAGTCACATCTGCATCTGTCTGCTCTAAATGTATCGGCTGTACATACTCGTTATCTACTGCGTCCGTAAGCGACCTTGAGAAAGTGACCGCCTCAGCCAATTCCTTAATAAACGGAATCTTCGAGCAGGCATATGCGACAGGTGTACAGAAATTCACCAATAAAACAAACAAAGCAAATGCTGATGTCAAGCCCACTATAGGACGTCTAATTCGGTCACGACGAATCTTTTTTCTTTTAGCTCTGTCCAATGTATTCTCTAACTCAGGGATTGACACATCTATTTCCTGCATCAAATCCTGATACTCTTCCATTCGATTCATATTTCCCCTCCTCTTCCAAATCTAATCTAAGTAACTGCAATGCTTTACGCTGTCTTGTAGCTGCTGTTCCTTGTGGAATTTTTAAAGCATCTGCTGTTTGCGCTAATGTGTAGCCTGTAAAATATCTTAATATCACAACATCCTTTAATTCCTTCGGTAATCTTTGCAATGCTTCCTTTAATGGCAGCTTATCATAATCCTCTGTCATTTCCTCAGGTATCTCATCTAAAGGACGAAATCGTTTCTGTCTTCTCTGTTCATTATGACATTCATTAATCAGAATACGGGTTATCCATGTTGTAAAATATTCGGGCTGACGGAGCTTCCAATGATTAATTAGTCCCTTATAAACTGCTTCATCCACTACATCAACCGCCAGAGATTCACTTCCAAGATACAAATAAGCTGTCTTATACAATCTTCCTCGAATCTCCTCAATTCGTCTTGCATATTCTTCATGATTCACAGGCCTTCCACCTCCTTTCATAGATTAGACGTTTGAAAAGAGAATTTTTATTTCAAACAAATTAATTTTTTTATTTTTTCAAAAAAATATCGGAAAATCTTTTCAGACTCTCCGATATTATATCAATCAATTCACACCTTCCTGTGTCTGTGCTTCTTCCTCTACCAACGGCGGACAATATGCACTATACAATGCAACATGGTCTCTTATCGCATTTCGGTTACTGTCTGCCTTTGCAGTAACACATATATACTCCTCATTATCACCAAACAAACCATAGCTTACCGCACAATTACGAGATTCATTAACAAATCCGGTCTTTGCTCCGACAACCTTACCACCGCAATCGTAATCCTCAATTCTTCTGATAAACCAGTTAGATAAAAGAATACCCTCCGGATGCTTATTGGTTGATGAAGTATTGTAGGTTCTTGACGAAATGACCTCCTTGCAAAGCGGATTATCCAATACCGCCTTCATCATCACTGCCATATCATACACCGTGGTATAATGCTCTTCATGATACAAACCGACACTATTGGTAAAATGAGAGGTTTCAGAAAGACCAAGCTCCTCTAATTTCTCATTCATCAATTCAACAAAGGCATCATGTGAGCCTGCTACATAACACGCCAAAGCATAAGCTGCCTCACCGCCTGACGGAAGAATGGTTCCATAGAATAAATCTCTTACCGTTACGACCTCTTCATCCAAGAACCCTGCAGTACTGCAATCATTGACAAAAGCATAATCGGTATGCTCCAGAGTAATGGTAAAAGTATCATCCCAATCCTCTTCTTCGATATGCTCCGCCGCTACCAGTATCGTAAAAATCTTAGTCATAGACGCAGGATTAATCTGACTGTTCGGTGCCTTGAACGCAACTACTTCCTGCGTATTGGCATTTACCACAAGCGCATACTCACTAAACAATTCCTCAAGATAAATAATCTCCGATTCCCTAACCATCTGAAAGACTTTTGTACTTTCTTCGGTAACAGGTTCTGTCTGTTGCTCTGTTGACTGCTCTACTGCCACTGACTCTTCCGGTATAATATCGCTTTCTCGCTCAGCCAATTGCTGTGTTTCAACTTCTATCTGAGTTTCACGCTCTATCATCTGTTCAGAAGACAACTCCGACTTCTCTGTTGCATTACTTTTACTGCCATTCCCCATAATCGCCATCAGCAAAATAAGAATAACCGTCAACACACCGGGTACACCAAATCTAATATACTTTCGTATCTGCTCCTGGCGTTGCTTTTCCAGCTTCATCTTCTGAATCCGTTCTCTTCTTTGCTGTCTTTTTAATTCTTCCTCTTTGTTTACTAAAGGTTCCACACTACACTTCCCTTTTCTTCAAACTTAATATTATTTTAAAAACTACTGTGCTACCTCTACATAGCTTGTAACACAATACAATATCTGACCATTATACTCTACTCTCGACCAACCAACATCTAGATTTACACCTGTTCTGTTTACAAATTCTCCCGCTTTAATAGTCGCTACAACCTTCGAGTCCGCATTCGTAACACTTGGCAAGGTTCTAAGGTTTACCTCAATCTTAGGTGTCACCATGTCATTTACCGGTGTAAATACAGTCTCAATACCATCATCCTCTGTAGTAGCCGTTACACCTGCTCCGGTCAAATCCGTAGTCAATAGACTTGATACTGCATAATAGGTTACTCCATTATATACCACTCTTGACCAGCCGCTATCACTGATTCCGGTTCTTGTTGCAGCCTCCCCAAAAGAGAGCTGTAACATAACCTGACTCTCTGTTCCCTGACTTGGCATATTTCTTAAGTTCGTTGTTTCCTTTGCTGTTACGAGCTCCGTAACCTCTTTGAAGTTCATCAACGCCTCTACATCTGCCTTTGCATCCGCAGGAGCCATTGCCTCCTGTGCATTCGCTTCGCCCTCATAACCAAAGTATGCAACATTCACATCTACAGGAGTAACTATTCCTGCAATTGTTCCATTATTGGTATACTGCCACATAGCATGCTTGCCTGCATAATCTGCTTTTGGTGTTGTCGGAAACGCCTGAGCCGGATACCACGAAAGCCATATCTTATAGTTCTTTTCAAGCTCCGAAGTCAACCATTTATTGTCCGCTGTCATTTCTCCCTTTGACGAATAGAACATCGGTGTATAACCACCTGCATAAATTTCATTCAAAAAAGCCTTGGCAAGAGCTGTACGCTCTTCCCTGCCTATACCATACTGCCTACTATTGACATTCTCATATCCCTCACAGTCATAGGCTACGGGATAGGTTATCTTATAACCTGCTATGAGCTTCTTTACCCACTGCGCTTCCTCGATTGCCTCCGCCTCTGAAATGGCAGTTGAGTAAAAATAGACGCCTGCCTTAATACCATTCTTCGTTGCTTCCTGAAGATTATATCTGGCATTACTATCCTCTATAATCTCTCCGCTTCCTGTAGTACGATAGCCTACACGAATCATTGCAAACTCAATCCCTGCCGCTGCAACCTCATCCCATCGAATCGTTCCCTGATACTTAGAAACATCAATTCCTAAAGTTGCCTGTGCTGTCTCAACTGCACTATCACTAACAAGAATCTGTGTAATCTCTGTTGCAGCACCAATCTCTGTCTGTGTGGTATTGGTATCAGCTTGTGGGTCCTGAGATATCTGTAATGTACTATCCCCATTTGTTAGATTTTGCTCTTCATTTACTTTACTTTCTACTGATGAACTCAACGAATCATCTGTCGAATCCTTAACTTCCCCACCAGATGCTTTTGAATCCTCTGTCTCTGCTTCACTAGTAATTTGAGAAGCACTTATATTAGATTCCTTTGTCACTTCTCTATCGGCACTTTCTCTATGGACAACATTTTCAAAGTCAATCACAACCTCATCACCCATCACATCTGCTATAGGCTGTTTCTCCTTGTTATATACGATAAAATACACCAATGCTATCACTATAAGCACTAATAATACTGCAACAATCGCCAAAATCGCCTTCACTGCACCCGAAGGCTCTTCACTCATATCAAATTCATCTCTTCTGCCCATATCTATATCTAGTCTCCATTATCTGTCATCTATCGGCTGTCCCATTTCAACAAAAATCGAAACCGGCACACATTTACATAAGTATACCAGTTTCGACTCGATATATCCATTAGAATATTCCATAAACATACAAATTATTCTTTATGATATTATTACAAAGAAAATCTCTCCTGTATCAGCTTAGCTGCTTCCTGTGGTGAAAGCTGAGAATTATCAATCTTGATATAATTCTTGAATTTTACCTCTCCATCTCGACTCACACAACGATGCTTGATATCATCATCGATTAATCTTTGATTCGATATTTCTATATCTCTTTTCGACGCTTTGTTTTGCAAACGATTCTCCGTTACATTTCTCTGTAATCGTATCTCCTGAGGTGCAACCAACTCAACATAATATACCTCAGCATCTTTAAAAATATCCTCCACATGCTGTAAATACTCCCACTCTGACGGCATATCAAAATCCATCATATAGGTAAATATCATTCCATACTGGTCTGATGCTGCAAACTCTTCAAAAATAACATCTCGAATTCTTCCAACCGCACCTCTATGGTACGTACCAAATACATCAATTGACAACTCTATTGACATATGATTGTGAAACAAACGAAGTCCTGTCAGCTTCATCAGCTCCTGCCCTACCGTCATCTTTCCCACTGCGGCATTTCCTAAGATTACTACTAAT
The DNA here is from genome assembly GCA_015056925.1 of Lachnospiraceae bacterium. Taxonomy (GTDB): domain Bacteria; phylum Bacillota; class Clostridia; order Lachnospirales; family Lachnospiraceae; genus COE1. Next base: position 114,095 of record SVFJ01000001.1, read on the forward strand.
TTCATGATGCTCCTCCTTTACTAGAGTCTGCTTACAAGCAAAAAACGCACCAAACCATATATGTCTGATGCGTTTAGAATTCATAAATTTTATATAATACAAATATAATCAAAATTTACATCTTCATCTATGCACAGACATATAAGACCTATCGGCTCATCACTGTGCACCAACGAACTGTGTACAGTTATAAGCAAATACGTCTATTAATAGGCATGTACATATTATTTTCTAAATGTAAATTCAGACTCATTTGTGTTCTCCTTTTGTTTTTTATGATAATAGCACTATGGTTAGGGTTTGTCAATCAACAATTACTTGTTGTGGATTTTTTAACCAATTTCCATAGCACCACACCCTGTTGTCATAAGAGGAGCATGTCCTACAAGCTTACGCATCTCCTTAATATAGTTTCCTTTATATTTGGTAATTAAATCTTCCATCTGATTATAATTCTCCTTTCTGCAAAATATTTGTGAATAATGTTAAGTGGATTGGGATTTGCATGAGCCATGCACATCTGTATCGAATTGGCACCTTTACCTTTCTACATTTTAATCTGATAAATGTATCTCTAACCATATTTTGTAATTTTCTGGGTTTCATACAGATATAATAAGCTTTAGGACCAAGTCCCTTGCTTTTACTTGGTCCTAGACAGATAGAATCGACTCTGAGACCAAGTTTTTTGATTCCACTTGGTCTCAAACAGGTAGAATCGACTCTGAGACCAAGTTTCTTGATTTCACTTGGTCTCAGACAGGTAAAATCGACTTTGAGACCAAGTTTCTTGATTTCACTTGGTCTCAGACAGGTAAAATCGACTTTGAGACCAAGTTTCTTGATTTCACTTGGTCTCAAACGAACAAAGTCAATTCTAAGACCAAGTTAAGTACATAATTGAACTATCTTCCGAGTCTCCCCTGCAGTAACCATTCGTAGCGCCAAAGGAACTAGCACACCTCCCCCCAATTCTATCAATCCCACTCAAACTACTTCTTATAAAAGACCAACGTCAGTCTATCATTTATCTTTTCAATTTTTCCAGTCTTTTGGTACCCTAGTTTCTCATACAGATAACAGTTCCCCTTCTCTTCCAGAATGGTATCAAGCTCCCAGTTCTCATTTCCATGAATTCTTTCAGCTTCTTCAATTGCCTCTTGTGCAATTCCTTGATTTCTGTATGGCTTCATGACAAAAATTGGCGAAATGCGCTTGGCTTTTCCCTCTTCCTTTTTATCTACAACACGTATCGCACCAACAATATTTTCTTTCCATTCAATCAGATAATAATAGGTAAATGATTGCTGCAATCTAGCCATTACCTTTTCAATTGGCTCAGTTGCAGGACTTGTTTCCGTATCCTGATACTTTTCATATAATTCAGAAAATGCTTCCACCTGCATCTTCCAAATAAGCTCTGCCTTTTCTACTCCTACTCTGATTAACTTTATTTTCATTCTTTTACTGCCCTAACTCTTTCTTCATCATAATTGGATATCCAAAATTTGAAACCGCCAGAGTTAAGAAAGAAAATTTTTCTTCCTTATAAACTTCAAAGCCCATTTTCTGATACAGTGATTTAGCTGGTTCGTTTTTAGAAAATACCTCTATATAACAGCATTCAAATCCTTTTAATGCAAATGCATAATCAAGAAGTGCTGTTGCCACTCCTTTCCCCCGTGCTTTCCCTGCCGTTGCCAAAACATCAATATAAAGGTCCTTATCCGCCTTCACTGCCTGCTTTTGAAATATGGCGTTCATCTGTTTGGAAATTATTTTCCCTTTCATCTTTCCAAATAATCTCACACATATATCACTATCAAATTTCAAAGGTCGTTCTTTATTCGTTGCAAGTCCTAAGATGCCCAGAACCTCTCCGTCCTCTACATAGCAAATAAAAAGAGTAGGATTCATAATTTCATAAAACAAGCTTCCAAGAAGCTCTTTATCTTTTGTAAATGTCATCATATGACCAAAGCCTTCCAGAAAAATATCCGCTGCCTGCTTCTTTTGAACATCATTCAAATCACCATATTCTATCAGTTCACAACATTTTGAATTATTTTGAAATCTTTCGTTCATTAAGTTCCTCTCCTTCTCGCATAACATTTTCTAGTATTCACCTAATCCTACTTATCTTCCAATAACAGCCTTGTCGTACGCTTCAATATCATACCCTAATAGCCAAACAATATTTAACTCGTCCATGGCATCATAATAAGCATTGTGAGTTTCTTGATACTTATCATCACCACTAAGCATTCGAAGAATTGGCTCCACGCCGTATCCTCTCTTTAATCTGCCTGTTCCAAAGCATTCAGCATCTGCCGGTATCTTGGTATTATATTGACGGTATGCTGCCAATCGCATGATATCACACCAAGTATATGCTCTTAATTCAGGCAAATGATTCCTATCAAAAGACGCATTATACGCCAAAAGTCTATTCACCTTATGTTCTTTAAGCCAGCCATCTATCATGGACAACGCATTTTCTCTGGTATCTGTTATGGTCTCTTTTATACCCGGCATACGTAAAGCCCCCGAATACATTCCGCCATGCTTGTATTCAGGGTCAATTAGAAAATACTTGGCATCTATCTCTTTCTTTGTATCTGCATCTGCGATGACAATTCCGATAGACATCACTTCATCGCCCCATGTTGTTTCTGTATCAATCACTGCAAAATTATTTGTATCTTTCATATTACCTCGTATCTTTCGTCTCTTTCTCTCTACTCCATCATTTCAATGGTCACACGATTCCATCTGTACCTTTCCAAGTCTACCTTATTTCCATCTACCTTGACACCCTCACCTTCAAGAAGTGCAATCTGGCGATTTTCGCCACCAAAGGCAAATGCCTTCGAAACCTCGCCCAAGCGATTCACTACTCTATGACAAGGGATATTCTCAGGGTCAGGATTCACATGAAGTGCATAACCTACCACCCTTGACCACCGCCTATTCCCTGTCAGTGCTGCTACCTGTCCATAGGTCGCTACTTTACCCTTGGGAATCTGTTTCACCACATCATATATTAGTTCAAATGAAGTCTTTTCCATGTTTCCTCACTACTCTTTACTTTCCTTTTTCTCGCTACTTTTCAGGTACATCTTTCTAATCAAATAAACTGCCAATAGCAAAATAGCTATATCTACAACAAAGAGCATAATCGCACTTGGTAAGTCACCACTCTGCCATGCATTCATTCCAATCATAGCAACAACACCTATCAATGCCCCATATATAACGATTACAAACAAAATAAAGAAAATACGTTTCAAAAATGGAAGCTTGTGAGTTGTGCCTATCTCAATTGTTCCATCGATTAATAATTCTAATATCAGCTCTACGATAAAATTCATCTCTAATTGCCTCTCTGTATATTTATTAATTATCCCTTTCTCGCCAACTGCAAATCCATCGTATCGTAGATAACAATGGCTCCGCCATGTCTATTAATTGCCTCTTCAATCTTAGAAAAAAATTCATTTCTCATGGATTCTTCAATCGCAATATGGTCAGAATAAGTTCCAAGCAATGTAATATATTCCCTGGCAGAAAAAAACCTCTTCCGATAAAACAAGGCATAACGAATATCTGAAAATCCATATTTTTCAGCAATCATAGCCCTTTGTTTTGCCTGCTCTTTGGTATGTTCTTTTAGTTCTTCCTGCTTTTTATTATGAAATTTATAGTAATATAACCCGTAAATTTTATCTATTTCAGCGGCAAGCGCAGGATTCTCCTTATCACGATAGGGGTGATTTGCAAAACGTGCAAATACGCCACCGCTTTTGAGCATCGAAAAAACCTTTTTATAGCCAACCTCTTCCGACACCCAATGAAATGCCGATGCCGAATACACCAAATCATAGGTATCATCTTCAAAATCAGTATTTTCAAATTTATTTGTTATTACTGTAAAGTTCGGATAATCCTTAAATTTCTCTTCGCATATTTTTGAAAATTGCTCTCCATATTCAACCGCAGTCAAATGACACCCCGTTTTCAAAATAGGTAATGTAGCCTGTCCGCCTCCAATGCCAACCTCAACCACCCTACTTGACTGGTCTAGAGAAATATAATCAAAAAGCATTTCATATAGCTCATCACTATAACCAGGTCTCCACTTTTCATATGTAGCTGCAACCGTATCAAATGTCCATTCTAAGCCCTTTATGCTTGCCATATTATTTACCCATTCCTTAAAATCTCAGAGAAAAACTTTCTAATACCATCATCTACCGATGTACTCACATCTTTTACTTCCAAATCGTAGTAATATTTTCCACTGCCAATATCTATCGACAACGAATCAAGCGGAAACCCCTGAACACGTTTCGAATGTGGTTCGGCAACTAATATAAACGGCTCTGTAGCAATTGACATATCCATACTGGAATAATGCTGCTCTTCATCCAGAACAAAATATATTGCATTTCTATATCGACCTGTTATTCTTCCACCATGTTGCTTAGCTAGTGATGAATAATATTGAATCATTTCATCATCACTCAACTCTTTTCCCTTCACTCTTCGCACATGAATGCCTGGTTGTTCTTCCTCTGTCAATTCATCAAAATACAAACCACTGTCACAAGAAAACACCGGCATATGAAGAGCCTCATAATAGGCTCTTGCCTTAATTTCAGCATTTTCTAATGGTGTCTTTCCACACTCATCTATCTTTGGCAATTCGCACTCTAAATCATTTAAACCAATAAGCTCTATCCCCAACGGCTTCACCGCTTGTTCCATCGCTTGTAATTTTGCCTTATTGGTTGTACCGTACAATAATTTCATTTGTGTTCCTTTCTTTTAACTTCAAGATTTCATCTACAGAAATCATATTCCTTCTTTCTCGAATTTCTTCAGAACTTTTTTGCGCCAATCGTTACCTAATACAGATGAAATTTCTGCTATAAAATAATCTCTATTCGAATCTCTCCATTTTTCAATGTATTCTCGATAAAGCGTAATCTCTAGTTTTGACTTTGCAGGGCCAGCATAGATCGCAGCTACCATAGCCATCAAATAGGCATCAGCCACATTATAGCATTTCACTAACTGGTTAATAAATTCTCGAGCATAATCAATTCCAAACTCTATAATGATATTCTGAAGAGTATCCTTGAATAGCTCCATATATCCCTTTACCATTCCATATACACATATACGTGCAGAAAATTGAGATACCTTTGTCATACAGCAAATGGTTTGATATTGCTGCCTTGTAAAGAATCCCATCACCTTCTTTTCCGTCGGCAGTTCCAATGGCATAACGTCACTTTCACAAAGAAGCCAATTCCTAAACGCACATTCTAGCTCAGGAGAACAATCTCTAAATGTCAAACGTTGTACAAGAACCTTAATCTCTTCTTTTGCTATATCTTCACCTCTGCTATCCCCTGTCAATGTGGTAACAATTTTGTATCGAATAGGATAACCCGCTTTGTCATAGGTAGCATGATAGACTTCTTTAGCTACATCTTCATTATCCAATACAAGCGAGGCAAAACACTTTTCGTCTCGCGCACTTAGTACATCTTTTCTAATAAATTCTACTATTTTTTCTTTAGCAATTTCGTATTCTATCATACTATCCTCCTGGTTTCCGTAGATTAACAAAAGGCTTATACTTCTCTTTCAAAAATAATTTGATAGCAGTCAGAAGTAAAAACACCTGTTTTCTCATTAAATGGTGTTACAACTTGTTTCAATCTCCAACCCTGTTCAGCTTCAGCTATAATTACTCTTTTGCATTATTCTCTGCAAACTAAAAGTCTCGCATACTTTGCTAAATTTGAATTTAGTTAACCAATCAACAGT
>SVFJ01000171.1 GCA_015056925.1 Lachnospiraceae bacterium
ATGAGAACACAATGCATTCAACATGCCTGAGTACTCTTCCATTATTTGTATAGCTGTTTGAATATGTTTGATTGCTTGGGCATAATCTGCAATTTTCATATAGGTTCTACCAAGTGAAAATAATAGTGCCGCTTGATCGAGTTCTGTATACCTCAAGGAATTCGCGATATCCATAGATTTCACACTATATTCTAATGCATGATTATAATCTCCTTGCTCAGATGCAAATAGCATCATGGTAGTATACACCATTATTGAACGGTACCGAACAATCTCGCAATCCGCAAGTAATTCATCATTTATAACATCAAATGCTTTTTGCAAAAATTTGTTTGCAGTTGCTATGTCATTTTCTTTAAAATACAATTTTGCTATATCACAACAACAATGGATATGTTCTCCGGGAGCCTCATGAATAAGATGATCCAATACTGGGAAAGCCTTTGCCTCCAGAATATTCAGCGCTTGATTATAATCACCGTATGCGTAATAACACCACCCAAGACGATGAAGTATCTTCCCTACCCAAACAGAAGTATTACCAAATAATTTTTCTGCTTCTCGCAAAATGCTTTGTAATCGCTTGATATTATTTTCAAATGTATCGACAAAGCAACTGAAGTTTGTCATATATAAATTGTTTTTTCATCGTATTCTATAAACAAACTATTATGTGTAACTTAATTTTCTACACAAAATTTCTTGCATTCACTCATCTTTTCAACTATCCTTGCATATGATAATGTCCCAACTTCATGCTTAGAATCCATACTTAAAATAATATGCTGCCATGCTTCTAATTCTTTGTCATACATTTTCAAATTGTGATATACCTCTGCCAAGTATTCATATTCACGATGTACACGATGATGTGTAGGATGATAATACTTACATGCAATCTCAATCCCCTCAAATGCATATTTCAAAGCTTCATCCTTATCACCTTTAATTGAATATACAAATGCTAAAACTGATAACGGGGACATTACCCATGGATTATCCTCAGCCGATTTGGATGTTCGGAATTCATCGCAGGACTGAGTTGCATACACTATTGCTTTATCATACTCTCCAATTCTGTAATAATATAATGCATATGTATAGTCCAACGATGCCTTAAATGAATATCTGTTATTTACCAGTATACTATTATCCTCCGTTGAAGACTGAAAAATCATAGCACATTGGCACAATAATGAATATACGCTGTCTGCATCACCCAATTGGTCACGTCTTAATTTTGATATAACGTAGTATTTTGTTACAAATGCATAATCTAAGGAATTGGGTGCCACTTTACCTAAAACATCAATCGATTTTTTTAAATAAACAAAGAAATTATTTCTATCGCCTTTATTCCCATAGCAATCAGCTATATCATAATAACTGATTGCTACTTCATGTGAATTTTCCGAATAAGTGCTTAATTTCACATCAAGATTTTCCTTAGCAATAGTCATTGCAGAGTCATTTCTCCCCAAATGAGAAAGAAGATTTACTATAACATCAAAAGATTTCGTTAGTCTAGAGGGGATTTTTGATGTTCTCTTAAATATGGATTCTAAAATGTCCCCATAATACTCTATTTTCTCAAATGAAAGTCTTCTGTATTTATAATTATCCAGTTTACTTATCAAACCTTCGAACATAACTTGGCATTTTAATACGGATACACTTAATTCTCTATACACAACTTCACAGATCAATGGATGAAGGCGAATCTTATCTTCTTCAGCATCATAAATTATCCAACTGCGCTTAATTAGGTTATCAAGCACTTCATAATCTTCTATTCCGCACCAATCTGCAAACTCTACAAAATCAACGCCATCAATAGGCATCAGTGACATATTCATTAGAATTTTCTGTTCTTCATCACTCAGCTTTGACATACTGAAAAGTCTATGAATATACATATACGCTTCATCATTTTTGAATCCGCGCTTAACAGTTCCTGTGAGTACCGATGAAATTCCTGAATTCAGCATGGCTTCAAGAATTTTCGCAGGCTGTCGTTTTGCCTGTGTCATTTTTGCAATAAGTTCAATCGTCAGCGTATGCCCGTTAATATGCCGGAGGATTTCTCTGATTTTTTCTTCGTCATCTCCGCGTATGGGACGGTTATAAATTTTAATAAACAATTCATACTGTTCTTCTGAATCAAGTTCATTTATTGGTATAACAGGATAACCTGTATCTGAATGATCATTGCGCGTAGTAAATAATATCCTATATTTACCATCCGCAAATTCTTCCAAGGAATCGTCGTAATCGGTATCAAAGTTATCCACTATAATTAATGTTTTCTCGGTTGCAAGAGCCTTCATCTGCGACAATTTGCGAGTGAAATATTCGTCTTCTGTTTCTCCAGCTGCTTTACCAAAATTTGATATTACAATATCGGTATCACTGGTAACCATTTCTTTAAGTGTCGATGTATAGGTGGCAAAAATAATCTCATCATATTCACCTGAATATCGTTTAGCATATTGTTTTGCAATCTCGCTCTTACCTATACCACCAATACCGTATAGAAACACTCTATCATGTAACTCTAAATTATCGTGTAATGTCTGTAGCTCGTCATCACGCCCCATAAACCCTGAATTACAACTGATTTTCGTGCTCACTAATTGCAGTTCGGAAGTATCTTCAATAACGCTTTCATTGTGTGTTCGCGAATAACCAATAACCTTACGTATTTCAGCAGCAAGTTCTCCGATCCTGTCTTCCAAAGTAGGCTTTCGCGCATCAATTCTCTGAACTGAAGATAAATCATATTCGAGTTCTGGATTTAATACAGAATCATCTAAAACGAAAGGAATTACTGTTTTTTTGCGAGTTAATGCTACTGATATTTCTTTTGGAATTTCTTCAGACTCCATTGATTTAACACTTTGAATTAAAACACATGCTTTAGCCTCAGTTATGGCTTCTACAATCGCACGTTTATAATGTGCTCCTGCTTTAATATCATGCGTGCAGATCCAGCAAGAGATACCATACTTACTTTGTAATTGATTAACAATCTCTTCGGCTGTTTTCTGATCTGCAAAGCTAAAACTGATGAATATATCATGTTCCATAAATCCTACCTCAAATATTCGCTTCATTGTATATTACACATTTAATCTTGCTCTGATATTGATATACTATCAACAATAGTTAATTCAACCAAAATGTTCGAATCGTATCTCTAAGTTCATCATCACTCATATCAACTATGTCATCTATCACTCTTATCTGCATATCTTGGGCTCGCTGACGTAGATAATTGGCATAATCACTATCTTTTTCAAGCGATGAAGCAACTAGTATTTTTTTCGCGTACTTACCACCGAACCGATTGGCTACAGTATTGAGCTTATATAACTCTGCTACTTCCACACGACCATTCTTGCATGAAACAAAAACAGGTACCATAATCTATAACTTTAGGAAACAGTTTATGCTCAAGTTTGACCATCCATAACAATCTGTTGTCGATTTCTGCGACTTCGTCG
>SVFJ01000037.1 GCA_015056925.1 Lachnospiraceae bacterium
TGTGCTCTAGCCAACTGAGCTATCTCGCCATAGTTATATGAATGATTGTTTTAAGATGGGGCCTACAGGGCTCGAACCTGTGACCCTCTGCTTGTAAGGCAGATGCTCTCCCAGCTGAGCTAAGACCCCACAACCATTGTTTTGTACGAGTTGTTTACCCGACTTGTTTAATATACACTTTCCGCCAGAAAATGTCAACCACTTTTTTGAAAAAAGTGATTCTGAAAATAGCTTGTATATGTACTTAATTGAGTGTAAAATGATAAAAGAGGAGTTCTGTTATAGGAGAGGGGTTTTTTATGAGAAAGAAGCATAAGATATCAACAGAAACGATGTTGATTATCTTGATTTTTCTATTTGGAATTTTTACATATATTAGTTCGATAACAGGTGGTGAGTTGTCTGAACGAATTGCAATGCAGACCGGCTGGGATATAGACGCTTCCGGACAAGTATACAAGGAAGTAGATTTAAATGAGTTTGTATTAACACCTCAAGATAGAGGACAGGAAGTAACATTGTCTATGCAGTTGCCACAGAAGTACATTTCGGACCCTTTGTTGGTGTTCCATGTAAAGCATGCAACGATACAGGTTAGTATAGAGGGTGAAGAAATCTATGCATATGGACAGGAACGTTATGAAGAGAACCATATGGTGGGATATGGAAATCATTTGATAGAACTGCCGGATGATTATATGGGTAAGACCATAGAGGTTGTTGTAGTGGCAGGAGAGGAAGACTCTTATAGTAATTTCAGAGTGCCATATATTTGTAATGCTAAGAATGTATTTAGAGATATGTTTTTGGAGAAGAAGATTATTTTAGGCATTAATTTATTTCTGGTTACTTTTGGATTGCTGATTTTAATTATTTCCATTTTCTTTTCCTTTAGGAGTAAGAATTTTTCAAAGCTGATAGTATCGGGATTGTTTTCGTTGTCAATTTCTTTATGGTCGATTTGTAATTATGATTTGGTTATGTTATATACATGTCGATTAGAGACAAAGCCATATTTGGAGTTTACGACACTATACTTATGTCCGCTGTTTGTATATTTGTACTTTTGGTCAGATATTATGAAGCGCAAGGAGAAACTCATTAGGGTGATTTATCTGAGCCTTTTAGGCGTACAGGCAGTATTTTTTGTCGGAATGGCAGTTTTACACGGCCTGAATATTATTCATATGCCGGCATTGGTCACAGTGCAGCATGTGATTATTATGCTGATGGTTCTGTCATATGTCGCACTTATGATATACGATATTAAGAAAAAGCAGTATGAAAGGAATGCATTGGCAATAGGAATGCTGGCGCTGGTTATTATTTCGGCATTAGATATTATCCGTTATAATACATTGGTATATGCATCATCACATATGAGGGATAGCTTTCCGAGTCTGTTATATTTAGGCGGATTAATTTTTGTACTATCTCAGATTGTTGATTTTTATAGTGAGGTCAGCAGAAAGATGTATGAGGGTGCTAAGGCAGAGGCGTTGGAGAGACTTGCGTATACGGATTCCCTAACCGGACTGGCAAACCGCAGAAAGTGCGATGATTTGTTTGATGAACTGGATATGTCGGAGAAGGTTTATGGTATTCTGACCTTTGATTTGAATAACTTAAAGCTTACCAATGATACGCAGGGACATGAGAGCGGAGATGTATTGTTGATTAAGTTCGCAGAGGTTCTTCAGTCGATTTTTGGTGAGGCAGGAACGATTTGCCGAATGGGTGGCGATGAGTTTATTGTTATCATACAGGATATTAAGGTGGTAGATGTAAGAGCCTTGGTAGATAAGATGGAGGTTGCGATAGATAAGATTAATCAGGAGGATGAGAATCTGCATTTGAGTACGGCATATGGATTTTGCAGGTCAAATGAGCCTCGCTGTAAGGATGTGAAGAGTGTTTACCGTAAGGCGGATGCCAGAATGTATAAGCAGAAGAATGCTATGAAGAAATATGCAATGGATTAAGATAGAGACGCGTCGTTTGGAACGGCGCGTTTTTTATGGAATAGGAAAGTGCTCGAAAAGTAGTGGAAGTTAAACAAGAATCAGCTAAGCTGATTCTTGCAAAGTGTTGCCGCCGGGCAACACTTTTTTGTTCTATAGGAAAGTTCTTTGAACTGTCCTATAGAACAAAGCTGCTCCGCGAGGATGCACACGCAAAAGCAAGGAAGATGTCGCATAAATGCGACGCTTTTGCGGCGCGGAATGTGCTTTCAGCACATTCTTTCTTGTTTCGGAAAATCGACATATGCATGTTATCGCAAAAAATAATGCCAATAGTAGTACTAAAAAGAAAGACATTCAAGAATCTTGTAATGTTTCGACAGCCTTAAACACCTTTTTTTATCAGATTTTTTCAAATGGTGGCTGATGCTCGGAAGAGGGAAAGAATGATGGTAAAAAGTGCGATAACTGCCGCTTGCTTTATAATTTGACATGCTTATATAATAAGCAAGCAGTTATTTCTTAATATGTGTTAGTTCGCTTGGATGAATAGCGAGAATGGAGGAAAAAAATGGAGCAACTTAAAGTAATGACCGCACAGGATAATGAGAGAATGTTTCGAATTTTGAGTGATTTGATTTCAAATGATAAGGAATTTCAAATAATGATAACAGTACCTGCAGGAAAACATCTAATGAGAAGTGAGGAGGTTTTTGCACCAAAAACAGAGGTAGTACACGATTTGGAGAAGGATGTCACGGATATGATTCATGAAATTGGTGTTCCGGCCCACATCAAAGGTTATCAGTATTTACGAGAAGCGATTATGATGTCGGTAGAGGATGGAGAGATGCTCAATTCTATTACAAAGATTTTGTATCCTACGATAGCAAAGCGTTATCAGACAACACCAAGCCGTGTAGAGAGAGCGATTCGTCATGCGATTGAGGTGGCGTGGAGCAGAGGAAAAATGGAAACTTTAGATTCGTTATTTGGCTATACTATCAGCCTTGGCAAGGGAAAACCGACAAATAGTGAGTTTATTGCTTTGATTACGGATAAAATAAGATTAAGTTACAGACAACATTCCTAAAAAGCCTGTCTTTACATTAGATATGTTCATGATGTATAATCAGATAAAACACTTTAATATTTGGACGGCGCATAAGAGTAAGGGGAGGCGTCGGACCATGATTATGCATAAGAAGGGATTCGGTGTAATATATGAAGAAGATTTTGTTTGTGGCATCAGAGGGTGTACCGTTTATTAAGACAGGTGGTCTTGCAGACGTAGTAGGTTCCTTACCAAAGGAGTTTGACAAGAGGTATTTTGATACAAGAGTTATTTTGCCTAAGTATATGTGCATGACAGAGGCGATGAAGAGCATGATGTCCTATAAGACTCACTTTTATATGGACTTTATGGGACAGCAGGAGTATGTAGGTGTTCTTGAGGCAAAGAGTGACGATATTACATACTATTTCATTGATAATGAGAAGTTTTTCCATGGTCCAAAGCCGTATGGAGACAATCATATAGAGGAGATTTCTAAGTTTGTATTTTTCTCTAAGGCAGCGTTATCCATTCTGCCGGTGATTGATTTCAGACCGGACCTGATTCACTGTCACGACTGGCAGACAGCTATGATTCCTGTTTATTTGAAGGAGCGCTTTGCAGGTGGCGAGTTCTACCGTGGTATTAAGTCTGTTATGACAATACATAATCTGAAGTTCCAAGGTGTATACGATATTAAGACCATTAAGAATATTACCGGTCTTGATAAGTCATACTTTGCACCGGATAAGCTGGAGTATTTTAAGGATGCGAATATCCTTAAGGGTGGTCTGGTCTATGCAGATGCGATTACAACGGTAAGTGCAACTTATGCAGAGGAGATTAAGACAGCCTTCTATGGTGAGAAGCTGGATGGCTTGTTAAATGCCAGAAGCAATGACCTTAGAGGTATTGTTAACGGCATCGATTATGATGACTATAATCCGGAAACAGATGAATATATTGTTCGTAATTATAATGCAGGCAACTTCCGTAAGGAAAAGGTTAAGAATAAGAGAGCATTACAGAAGCAGTTAGGCTTGGAAGAGAATGACAAGAAGATGATGATTGGTATCGTATCCCGTCTGACAGACCAGAAGGGTATGGACCTGGTGGCTTATATTATGGATGAGCTTTGTCAGGATGATATTCAGCTGGTAGTATTGGGAACAGGTGAGGCACAGTACGAGAATATGCTTCGTCATTTCGATTGGAAGTATCAGGGTAAGGTATCAGCGAATATCTATTATTCTGAAGAGCTGTCACATCGTATTTATGCGTCCTGTGACGCGTTCCTGATGCCGTCTCTGTTTGAGCCGTGCGGCTTAAGCCAGCTGATGTCTCTTCGCTATGGCACGGTTCCGATTGTTCGTGAGACCGGAGGTTTGAAGGATACCGTAGAGGCTTATAATGAGTACGAGAGCAAGGGAACAGGCTTTAGCTTTTGCAATTATAATGCGCACGAGATGCTTGGTACAATTCGTTATGCAGAGAAGATTTATTATGATAAGAAGCGTGAGTGGAACAAGATTGTCGACAGAGCAATGGCAGCAGATTTTTCATGGAAGGCTTCTGCATTGAAGTATCAGGAAATGTATGATTGGCTAATAGGATAGAGGAAAGAATGAAAGCCACTCTGTTAAGAGTGGCTTTCTGTGCGAGTAGAGAGGAAAGGCATCAGCTTGCTGAATGCTTTGACGAACACTGCGACAACGCGAGACTAGGTCGAGCGATTGGAGGATTTAATATGGCTTTTGATGGAATTACAATTGCCGCAATTGTAAAGGAACTTGATGAGAAAATAGTAGGCGGAAGGATTCATAAGATTGCACAGCCTGAGAAGGATGAGCTTTTGCTTACGATTAAGAATAATAGTACACAGGTAAGGATGCTGATGTCGGCAGATGCTTCGCTGCCTCTTTTGTATCTGACAGATGCGAATAAGACGAGTCCGCTGACTGCGCCTAATTTCTGTATGCTGCTTCGTAAGCACTTGCAGAATGCAAGGGTTATATCAGTAACCCAGCCGGGGTTAGAGCGTATTGTGAAGCTGGAGCTGGAGCATTTGAATGAGCTGGGAGATATTTGTACCAAATATCTTGTGATTGAGCTGATGGGTAAGCACAGTAATATCATTTTCTATGATGACAAGAATATGATTATTGACAGTATTAAGCATGTATCGGGGATGGTAAGCTCTGTGCGTGAGGTGTTGCCGGGCAGAGAGTATTTTATACCTAAGACCTTAGAGAAGCAGGAACCATTGGGATTGACCTCAGATGAGGTGCAGACAAAGCTGCAAAGTATGATAGCGGAGAATAGGGCCTTGCAGGCATTTAAGTCCTTATATGCAGGCTTTACAGGTGTTTCTCCTTGTATCGCACAGGAGGTATGTTATCGTGCTAAGGTGGATGCGGATAAGCCGATTGGTGAATTGGATGCGTCTGAGCTTATGAGACTGTCGGTGAGCTTTGCAGAGCTTATGAAGTCGGTACAGGGGGGTGCTTTTGCAGCGAATATTGTCTATGAGAATCAGAAGCCTGCAGAGTATGCAGCGGTAACGCTTACTTCTTATAACGATGAGGCAAGAGTGGCATATGAGAGCATTTCAGAATTGTTGGAACAGTACTATGCCCAGAAGAATGCAATCACCCGCATCCGACAGCGTTCCGTAGATTTGAGAAAGATTGTGCAGACAGCTTTGGAGCGTAACATAAAGAAGTACGATTTGCAGGTAAAGCAGTTGGAGGATACCCGGAAGAGAGAAAAGTATCGAATCTATGGTGAGCTCTTAAATACTTATGGATACGGTGCTGAGCCGGGAGCAAAGTCAATAGAAGTCTTAAATTACTATGATAATGAAATGATTACCATTCCTTTGGATGATACGCTGACAGCGATAGAGAATGCCAAGAAGTATTTTGACAAGTATCAGAAGCTGAAGCGTACCTATGAGGCGTTAACGACGCTGACAAAGGAGACTAAGGAAGAGATAGAGCATTTGCAGTCTATTAGCAATTCTCTTGATATTGCATTGAAAGAAGAGGATTTGGTGCAGATAAAGGAGGAGTTGATAGAGAGTGGCTATGTGCGCAGAAAGGGCGGTACAAAGAAGGTAAAGATTACCAGTAAGCCGTTCCATTATATAAGCAGTGACGGATTCCATATCTATGTGGGAAAGAATAATTATCAGAACGAGGAGCTTACCTTTAAGTTTGCAACCGGTAATGACTGGTGGTTTCATGCCAAGGGTATGCCGGGCTCTCATGTAGTTGTGAAGACGGAAGGGGAGGAGCTTCCTGACAGAACCTTTGAGGAGGCAGGAAGACTGGCGGCATATTATTCACAGGGACGTGAGCAGGAAAAGGTAGAGATTGACTATACCCAGAAAAAGAATGTCAAGAAGCCAAACGGTTCTAAGCCGGGATTTGTTGTATATTATACGAATTATTCACTGGTCATCGATTCGGATATCAGTGCATTGGAGCAGATAGGTGATTGATGACAAAAAGAAAGAATGTGCTAGCGCACATTCTTTCTTTTTGTCATATAACATAATCCAATAAATAATCCGATACTAATCAGACTGACGATGATACCAAGAGTAAAGCCTCCCGGATAGAAGGAGATAGAAATGGTATGCTCGCCTTGAGTTAAAGGTATGCTGATAAAGGTCTTTTCGAATAACTCGATATTTTCAACCTTTTCGCCGTCTACCTTAACTGTCCAGCCTGTTTCATATGGAACGGATAATACCAGTGAGCCCGGCTGAGTCACTGTGATATGTCCCTCTACACTTGTTTCGTCGTAGGAATCAACAGTCATGGTCTGGGCACTCAGCGTATCAATAAAATCTGAAAGGGCAGCTTCATTCAAATAGTAAGCACTCAGATTCAGGGCCTTTCCGTTCTCGGAATCAAAGGTGAGCTCCGTACCAATGGTGTGATAACCAAGGTCAAGAATATACTCGCGGTCAATTTGCTTGTATTCTTTATCCTTGCTGCCGTAATGCATATTGATGGTGTCAATCTTAGTATTAGAGGTATACGCATAATAGTGTCCCGTAGCCGGAATCGTAATGCTTGCCTCGTCGTTGTTGTTGGTTACACTGATGGATACAAATGGCTGGCTGCCCTCTGTAATCTGTGCTACCAAAGCATTCTGGCGGCTTACAGGGTCCATCTTGGAGGTATCCTCTGTGGCAAGTGCTTCCTCGATGGGTGTTGTAAAGGAGCTGTCTATCATATAACCAAATGGCAGGCTGTAATTATTCTTATACAGATACAGCTTACCCTCCTGCTTTACAAGGTCGAATACGGTATCTTCTCCACGGTCTAAGGTGTAGAGCATATAGCGGTTTGCCAAAAGGGCAGCGGTAACAGGAGTTGCACCGTCATAGCAATAGTAAACCTTACTGCTCTTCATACCGTAATTCTCATAGAAATCCTTTGCTAAAGCATTAGAGGTTGATGAGAAATAGGAAGCCGCAGGGAAACCAATCAGCATGGCATCATTCTGAGTTCTTCTTGCAAACTTCTCAAAGCGGAAGAAGTCGTCCTCTTCCTCCATAACGGAGGAGGTCAGCTCCTGATAGGTATCGTAGTTCGACAGATAAGTAGAACGGGATACTGTAGAGCAGCTTGTAAGGTAAGTGTTATAGCCTGCCTCTACAACTACCAGACAGATTGCTACAATACCAACAATTCGCACATGCTTATGTGAGGTGCGATACAGATGAAGCAGTACCGCATAAATAACCAGCAAAATCAAAGTATATAGGAAGGTGGTTTCACCAAATGCATCATCGGTAATCAGCTTTTCACACAAAAGCACAAAAGCAAATACACCGATATAGGCAGCAGTCAGCTCACTTTGTACATGGTCGCGGATATGGCGGTATGCTTCATAGCACATAACCAATACCATGAAGATGTACAGGAAGGACTGACGACAAGGCAGTGAATCCGGATAGTTAAAGCCATGCCAGATAAAGTTCAATACATTGGTAGAGAAGCTAATCAGCATGAAGGCAATCAGAATCACTCTTGGTGCCTTCTCACGGAACGGAATCTTCTTCTGCATGATATAAAGCGGAAGAAGTAAGAAGGCAGCAACACCGCAGTAAATGTTTGGCCAATGGTCTAAGCCTGTTTCTATCTCCACATTAAAGCAATGTCTTGCCAGCATATCAATTGTAGTGAAGTAGGTCTTTACCTCCTTAGGGAAGGTGGAATTACCAAACTCTGTAGCACTGATAGCTACAATCTCAGGGAAGAGCAGTATCGCAGCCATTCCACCGGCTAAGAGTGAGTAAACGGCAAATCGAATTATCGCCTTTAGATGGAAATTCTGTATTTTTTCCAGTCCCGGAAAGGCAAGTGCCTTTGGAGACAGATTCTTCTGTGGGTCCTTGGAAATCAGCAATACAAAGAAGTAAAGCACAAGGAAAATACACAGCATAATGGATAAGTAATAGTTGGTCAAAATAGAGAAAGCAAGTGTAAGGCAATAGAGCTTGCATTTGCCTTCGTGCACCAATTGCTCCAGGCCTAAGATAACAATTGGGGCAATTACGATAACATCAAGCCACATTACATTCCAGTTGAACGCTGCCATGTAGCCGGACAATGCATAAAACATGGAGAAGCAAAGAACACTCCATGAAGTAGTCTGGAAGTGCTTGTGCATATAGTGTGTAAAGGTAACACCGCACAGACCAATCTTAACCACTACCAGATACGTGATAAATTCCATTAAATATTGCTCCGGGCACAGTGCGGCAAGCCAGTTAAAAGGTGTTGCAAGATAATATACATAAAGTGCCAGGAAGTTAGAGCCGATACCGGTATTCCAAGAGTAGAAAAGGCTCTCGCCGTTCTTTAACTTATGGTAAAACTCTGAAAGAAACGGGAAATACTGGTGATACATATCAATATTTAAGAAGGAACGGTCACCAAATGGGAAAATCTCGTTCTTCCAAAAGATAATCAGCATTACGATTACGGGAATGAAAAAGGATAGTAAATATAATAGTCTCTTCTGTTTTTTCATGTGTTCCTCACTTTCTGAAATATTCCGTTAGGAATCAAATACCTGATAATATTGTAAGCTATGGTAAGCGTTAAGCTCCTCCATAACGTCCTTAACATCGTAGTTATTGCCCTCAGAATCAGTTGCGCGGATAGAGGTTACAATCGGGAACTGCTCCTGCTGCTCCTGCAGGAACCGGGCATAGTCATAAAGCGGAAGACCTGCCAGCTCCAATACGTCCATACCTAAGTAGTTGACGCTGGTGTCAACACCGCTTGCCTCTTCGATATCGTAGTTTGCCCAAATAAAATACGGCACCTGGTAGCGAAGGTATTCCTCCTCCTGTGTCAGGGAAGAAGCAGATTTACCGTACTGCTTGTAGATGCCTGATACCACGGAGTTGGTTGGCTGATGGTCACCAAAGAATACAATAATGGTTTCTTCGTCCTCGTTTTGGAAGAAATGAAGCAAATCCTGAGTGGCGGAATCGGATATTTTCATCAAAGACAAATAATTGGATAACGTTTTAGAGGAAATATCGGGTAATGTAATCTCGGGTGTAAAGTTGTCAAAGCTCTCTGTATAGGAGGAGTGGTTCTGCATGGTTACATTAAACATAAACATCGGCTTACCTTCCTCTTTGTTCTTGTATAGATTCTTAATCGCATCGTAGCAGGCAGAGTCGCTGACATACTTACGAATCAGCTCGGGACTCTTCATGTGCTTTTTAAAATAAGAGGTATCAATACCAAGCATCGGATAAACGGTGTTTCTGTTCCAACCGGTACTGTTGTATGGATGCAAAGCATAGGTCTCATAGCCAAGACTCTTAAGATGAGTCGGGATAGAATATAGCTCATCCTTCACGTACTGCTGATATGCGACACTTCCCTGCGGAAGGAATGCCATGGTATTACCGGTTAAGAACTCAAACTCAGTATTAGCAGTATTACCGCCAAGAACGGATACATTCAGATATCCGGAGACGGTATTCTCGCCACCGTTCATAAGGGAACGGATAAAGGGCATATAATCTTCATTGGTTTCAAAGTCGCCAAGAATAGATAAATCTGAAAAAGCCTCATTCATAATCACAATAATATTTGGTTTAACCTCTGCGTCTTTGGCTTCGTTTGTATCGTATGATGTCAACAAAGCCTCGGCTTCATCAGTATCATAGTCTTGGGGCTTATCAATGGAAAGATACTCAAGCTCCATAAGGAATGCCAAAGCCACGCCGTCACGCTTACTCATAACAGTTGGAGTAAAGAGCTTATCATATAAGCCGTATTTGCCGACTGTACTGTCTTCGTGCATCATATTAGTAAAGCTGCTAAGAAGCAGGGCCGAAATCAGAAGGCCACCAAGTCTTACATACCATTTGTATTTGAATTGTCCCAAGGTCTTTTTAAAAGAAAAGTTTGGTATCCATGTGGCTGCAAATACGGCAATAAAGCTAAGCAGTACGAGGATGGTATTCTTTTCTATGGTATATTCAAAATTATCTGCAACACTGGCGGCGGTACCGACAGAATAAATATCCCACGGCATAATCGGCGCGGAGCGAAACTCTAATACATAGTAATTGGCAAGTCCTGCCAACATAAAGAATACGGTCTGTATCCTTAGGCTTGCTCTTAGGCTTCCGAACAGGAAGAGAAAGAACAGCATCAATAGCTCGAAAAGCCAGATATTTAAAAATTGAATCTTAATCTTCGTATCCTCGAAGGGATTATGTATATAAAGGTCTAACAAATAGTAATTGATAACAGGGATAATGAGCATTAACGGAATATTGCGTAGTCCCCATAGGATAGAGTCTTTGTGTTCCTTTATCAATGAAATCGGTTTTGAAAAAATATTCTTACGTTTGTTTGTTTTTGCATGTTGCTTTGATATAAGCTTATACTTACTCATAATAATTTTTATACGTCCTCTCTGTCAGATACTGACCTTATAACAATAGCATTTTAGGGGATTCTTTTCAATCTTTTCAAAGAAATAGGGAGGGAATTGTTACAGAAGTAAGGATTATGTGATTTGAAAAAATAACAGACAGTAGCCCGGCAGTTGGTTCATTTTTGGAGTGTGGTATGTTACAATATGGATGAAAAAGTACAAAGAAGGTAAGTGTCTATGAAACCAAGAACAGAAATCAGTATGCAGCTTTATCAGATGATGGTTGAGCGGGGATACCCAGAAAACCTTTGTGAGCTTGTTACGAGGAATTTGAATACAGATTATACCGCTACGAGGATGATTGGCTATTTATCACATTATTCCTTTCTGCCGGAGAGAGAGGTCGTAGATGAGATGCTGGCGATATTAAGTGAGAGGGATGCAATTATGCGTAAGAAGGAAGCAGAGCATGCACAGCAGAAGATAAATGAGCTGTATCGGTTTGGGCTGGATATAGAGTGAGATGAGTGGCTTGCAGAGAATCATTTGGATATAGGCCCTAAGTGGCCGGAGGAGTTTGTTTAAGATGTGAAAAAGGGGGAATGTAGCGATTGTTTAGTGTTCGTATTTCTGAAAAAAGTATTTTGAAAAATAGATTAAGTATTTGGGAATTCAGAGGAATATGATATACTCTGTGAGTAAATGTTAATATGTTATGTAGGCGTACAAAGAGGGGAGATAACTTTGTACAAATTTTTGCAATCTACAGTCCGGAGACAGTAAGGAAGGTGCTGTAATGGGGAAGATATATGAAGTATCAGAGCTTTGTGATATGCTGATTTATCAGAATGAAAAGGGCGATACCAAGGTAGATGTTTATTTTTTTGAGAAAGACATTTGGATGAGTCAGGCAGCTATTGCTAAGATGTACAACACTACGCCTCAGAATATAACCATGCACATTAGGAATATCTATGAGGATGGTGAATTGGTAGAAGAGGCAACTTGTAAGGAATTCTTACAAGTTCAAACTGAAGGTACCAGACAGATAAAGAGAAACAAAAAAATTATAATTTCTGCATGATTTTGGCAATCGGATACAGGGGGCGTTCTAATGTGGGGACTCATTTTAGAAACTGGGCTTCTGGTATACTGGAAGAATACACCAGAAAAGGCTTCGCTATGAACGATGAACGTCTGAAGAATTCGAAGCAGTTTGGTGAAGATTACTTTGATGAACTGTTAGAGAGAATTCGTGATATCCGTGCTTCTAAGAAGCGGTTCTATCAGAAAATTTGCGAAATCTATAAAACTTCTATTGATTACAGTAGCAGTGATGAAGAAATGACAGAACTGAATCGAGTAGTTACTATGTATCTTGACTTTGCAGAAGATCAGGCAAGAAGACGTATTCCGATGTACATGAAGGACTAGGAAGAAAAATTGAATGCATTTCTTAACATGACAGGAAGAGAAGTGCTTTCAGGAGCAGGTCATATATCGGCAGATCAGGCGAAGCGTCATGCGTTAATGCAATATGAAATTTACGAAGAGCATAGATTGCAGATGCATGAAGAACAGGTTTTGGATGATTTAATGCAGAGTGCAAAAGATATCAAAGCAGGAAAGAAATAGGAGGCGCGGTACCGAAAGGTAAAGAAGCTGTATTGGGGAACTGGATATAGAAATCCCACATAGCAGGGAAACCAAACTAACACAAACAATGCAAACGGTTGTTTGTGGTTTTTATTGGACATGTCAGAAAGTACAATTGGAACTAAGATAAGGAAAGAAACTCCTTAATCTTGGTTCCATTTTTGTTTTTTTTTGAACGCAAGGAGGAAAGCTTATGTTTGATTGGAATAACAACGGAGAATACGATATACAGGATAGAATGATTGATTATCGCATTTACAAGTCAGTAACCAACAATAAGAAGAATAGCAGTTCATCTGTTTCAGGTTCGGATACAATGACAACGATTGGTGCAGTATTATTGGTGTTTGGGATTTTGTTACTTATTGGAATGATTTTGTAGGAGTGAATGGTTATGAGTAGAAGGTATAGAAAAAATGATGCGGATGGTATGGGATGTATAGTCATTCTTTTAATAGCTGTATTTGCAATGCCTTTAGTGGGAATATATCTGGCGTTAGCAGGAGAAGAATCTGAGCAAAGAGTATTAGGAGTTGCTTTAACGATTGTTGGAATTCTGGTGTGGATCGGATTAGGAATAGGGGCATGATTATGCAAAGAGTTACAGATGAAGAAATTATATACAAAGCTTTTCAGAAATATCCTGAATGTTGCGGTAGTAAGAAACTGCCCATATTAAGTCAAGGAAAAGTGCTTACACGTAGGGCGAATTTATTACAACAGGTGGAGAAGTATGTCCTTTTGATGAATAGTTCTAAGACTACTGAAGCAGAAAAGAATACTATATGTAATAAAGGAAAAAAGCTTTATCAACAATATTGTTTTCAAATGAAAGTTAATCCGGATATTGATACGACGAGATTATCGCAGAAAATGGACGAGTTATTGTGGCACATCGCAACAATTGAAGGAAAGAAGGCATTGATTACAAGAGAAAATCAGATAGCTGGGAACAGAATAGATTTAGCATTGTTATTTGAAGAGGAGAAGAATATTCGAAATCTGATAGGCAAACCTATCGATACGGTTATCAAAGAGGCATTAAATAACAACAAGTATACTGTAGTGGGAGAAGATGTAATTGCAATCTATATGACGGTCAGTGGGGAAAAATATCATAGAAAAAGCTGTCAATATTGCAAAGGAAAAAATATGATTCCCACTTCATTAAAGAAAGCTGAGAATATAGGACTAACACCTTGTAAGTGTATTGCAACATCTCCAGAAATAGTAAGAGAAGATAAATTGCCTATAGATACTATGCAGGAATCTTCAGAGCTGGAAATGGTACAGAGCGAGAAAACAATCACTAGGTATATGACAGCGTTTATAGATGAGTCTATTGCGGTGAATCAGTGGCGAGATTTAGATGGAAGTATTTCAGAGAAGCAAGGGAAATATAGCTACATTATTTGTGAAGGGTATCTTACAGAAGAAAGCCAGATTACCGATAAGAATAGGATATATTCGAGTGTTATGCCTACACAGGAAAAACGAAGTATCGGTAGCATTGCTACAGAAGCAATATTGGCAGTCTTATTTCAATTAGTTGTAAGAGGATATCATGATAGTGTTGTGATTTATACCGATAATGTGGAAGCGAAAGATACATGGTATAAGGAGCCGGCTAATAAAGCTTTAGCTAAACTTTTTGCGAGTGTAATCGTATGCTATGTCCCAAGAGAAAGAAATACAAAGGCGGACAAATTAGCAAGAGAGCGTACTTTTGTAAATCTTCCAACAGAAGCAATGAGAAGAATCTTAGTAAAGAGTAAAAAATATCAGGAGGCAAAAGAAGAACTGGATTATGTAAAGACTTTTTTCCCAGTTCCAAGGAAGAATATTCCAAATCTGATAGAAGAACTTAAGATCTTAGATTATATTGCGAAAGGAGGAAAATAATGGAGTATGTATTACTTGATATGAAATGGAACATGATTATTTCGAATAAACAATTGGAGTTTGATGTGAGGCAGTTGGCTGCAATTCATGTTGATGAGAAGTTACATACAATTTCTACATTTCATAGGTTGAGTGCAAAAGATTGTAGAATGGCAAAGCAGATTGCATATACGACAGACGTAGATGAGAATGCAATTATGGACATTGAAAATGCTTGGGAAGAGTTTAGAGAATGGCTGCCTGATGATGTTATCTTTCTTGTATGGGATTCAGAGATGAGACAGATTACGATAAGGTAGTGAATTTTGCACACCGCGTGAATGGCAGTACACGCTACCGTGCAGTGATACTCGGTGGATGTCCTCATAAGGTAGGAAGCCTAGGAGCTAATAGTAGCTTGGTTGAGAAACTCAAGCAGGAGAATATTACACCATTTGCGATTGATGCCAGAAATGGTGCTGGCAAGCTAAAAATCACCAAGCAGTCTTTTAGAAATGCATTGACTGAGGTGTATATGGAGTTGAGAAAAGCGGTGTAAGTAGAGAAAAGTGTGGAAAATCCACTGTTGAACACACTTGTAGAGATAATGAACACGCTGAACCTATTGTTAAAAAAAAGAATATTTCTTACAATGTGTTATGTTGACTTTAGTGTCGGAAAATGTAGGTAATAGTATGTATTTAGATAATAATGAATTAATTGGTAAACGAGTAAGAAATAAAAATGCAGTGGGAACGATTGTAGCAATTAAAGATGGAAAGATGGAAGTATCTTTTCATGGAGAAATAAGTCGTTTTTTATATCCAGATGCATTTGCAACAGTGCTACGATTAGAAGATGAGGAATTGCAGGAAGTGCTTGAGGAAGAAAGTGCTGATGTAAGTTTTCAGTCGTTTAAGACATATTTTGCAAATGCAATCGGAAAAGAAATTACATATTTGAAGAGTACTGGTGGAAAGAAATATCGAGCAATTGATGGAGAAAGAATCAGAGCCGGCGAAGTTTGGAAAGAACATGAGATAGTGTCTTTCAACAATGAGAAAGAAAGTAAATGGTTTGTCTTGTATTTGGTTATGACTGTTGTTATAATATACTTACATAACAGTCAAGGAGATGTGATGGTATAACAATACAACTCCTTGGAAATAATGAAAGTATGGAGGTGCTTTGGGATTATGGCAATAGTAAGTGATGAACAGGTTATCAAGGTGTTACGACAGTACAATCCTTGGTGGCGTAATCCGTCCATAATTAAGGATGAGAGTAAACCACAAAAACGACTGGCTTATTATGAAGCTTTGAAAATGATAAAACATAAGACAATTAGGCGATTTGCGGTATTGTCTGGTGCGAGACGAGTTGGAAAAACAACGATTATGTATCAGATGATAGATAATCTGATAGAGGAAGGTATTAATCCAAAGAATATCTTATATGTATCCTTTGATAATCCGATTGTTAAGTTGATTAATGTGGAATCCGTGCTTTCTATTTATGAGTCGCTTTATCCACTTGGGGGAACAAAATATATTTTTTTAGATGAAATTCAATATACAGAGCATTGGGAACTATGGATGAAGGTTATTTATGATAGCAGAAAAGATATTCGTTTGACAGCAACAGGATCTGCAAGTCCAATCTTAGAAAGAGGAGCAACTGATAGCGGCACGGGTAGATGGAGTATTTTGAAGATTCCGACGATGTCATTTTATGAGTATTGTTGTTTGCTTCAGATTGAAGAGCCAATATTACCTGATAATTTGAAATTGACAAACCTTGTGAACATGAGTAATGCCCAGCTTGGAGATTTGATGAGTAGTTTTACACCATTAGAAGGGCATTTCAATCGTTATCTTATGATTGGCGGTTTTCCTGAACTTGTATTGTCGGATGATGATGTATATGCCCAAAGGATGTTGCGTGAAGATGTAGTAGATAAAGTTATTAAGCGTGATGTACTAACCTTATTTAATATTCGAAGTCCATTATTAATGGAAAAACTGTTTTTATATCTTTGTATGAACTCAACAGAGATTTTTAGTGTGACGACGGCAGCGAAAGAGTTGGAAAATATCTCTGTAAGTACCATTGAAAGTTACATTGAAGCACTTGAAATGTCCAATCTTATTTATCAAGCAAAGCCGATGGATGTTGGAAGCAAAGGGTCATTGAAGGGAAAACCGAAGATATTTATTGCAGATGCTGCCATTCGTAATGCTGTCTTGATGATAGATGATGTTTTATCTGATGAAAAGGAACTTGGGGCGATGGTGGAAACCAGTGTTTATAAGCACATGGTGTCATTCTTTCAAGGAAGTACAGCACAGCTTGGGTATTTTAGGAAGGCAAAGGACAATCAAAAAGAGGTTGATGTGGTAGTTGAACTTCCACGTGAGAAAATTCTTTGTGAGGTTAAGTATCGTAATAATTCCCATATTCCTGTTACGGATGCTATTGTTGATTTATGCATGGATGAAAAGTCAAAAGTTACAAATGCTTTTCTTATTACAAAGCAATTAGATGATTTTGGTATTACTAAGCATGAAACGAAGGTACCTATTTTACGAGTACCAGCTATAGTATTTCTGTATTTATTAGGAAAAGCAGAAGCAGATGGACTAAACGGGAAAATATAATTGTTAGCGAACCGACAAAACAAACATTTGTTGGTGATTTTTATTGGACACATAAACAAATAGAATGGAATCAAGAAATGAACGTGGTATTCATTTCTTGGTTCCTTTTAATTTGTGGAATTATAAAATTGTATTTTGTTTCTTAATTGCTATCGCTCGTAAGAGCAGAAAGGAGTATCAACATGAGTCAAAAGAGAGTTATAAGTATGGGAAATAACACAAAGATATATCACAAGAATGGATGTAGATATACACATAGGATATTATCGCAAAATATCTATCAGACTACGAGGAAAGATGCCAGACGCTATGGATTTCGTTGCTGCAGATATTGTAACTCTATGAATCATCACTTCAAAACAGAGGCGCATGTATTAGATAACTATGGAAATATTCTATAGATGGAACATTTTGCAAAAATTATTTTACCTCAAGATAACTGGCATTGGCATCTATATTTGAAGAATTGGAGTCTTTGAGAAAAGAATAGGAAGAGTGACAGATGGGTCTGGACTTACTGGTAGAACCAAGAAAATGCAGGGCATGTGTTACCATTATATTATGGGTTATTTGCAGTGCTGTACTAGGCGTGTTTTGCGAGAATCATGGGATATAGGGAAGAGAAATGCGATATAGCGAAAGTAACAAGAGAGCAATTGTATGTACAGGAGGTGTTTTAGATGTCTGATAAGTGGTCATGTTTACAGTGTGGAAAAGAAATAGGTTGTTGTGACAAGACTTGTATATATTGTGGAACAAAGCAATTTGGTAAGAATAATGAGTTTTATCCAGATAAAAAAGCCTTGCGTCAAGCAAAGCGAATGTTGGCATTTAAAGCGCCAAAGCAGAAGAAAACGAGCTTCAAGAGTATGAATACATAAAAAGAATGCCAATGGGATTATTGATGTGCAAACTGAAAAGACAACATACTTAGGAAGATAACAGATATGAGCATGGTATATGGTGGAAAAGGTAAAGAAACCAAGAGGAAGGACCTATATTTTGCACTCAATGTGGAGAGGAGTTATATGTGATATGGAGTGGCGTTTTGGGAATGAAGGCAGCTCATAGTTGCATATTACGTAAGAGCACATTTGTTACAAATCATTAAGTCATTTCTGAAGACCGTGGTGATTCCCGTATTCTCCGCTGAAAGAATACATATGATAGTCATCGACAGCAACAAATTATTGACGGAAAAAGAGTATTATTCTATAATACAATGGAGCATAGTGTGAAATGAATTTTTACAGATGCTTTTAGACAATAAGAGAAATACTTGTATACAGTCAGGGGGATTGACATGATTAAGAGTATGACAGGCTTTGGAAGATGCGAGGTTGAGGAAGGCAGTCGTAAGTTTTCCGTTGAGATGAAGTCGGTAAATCACAGATATCTTGATGTGAATATTAAGATGCCGAAGAAGCTTGGCTTTTTCGAAAGCTCGATTCGTAATGAGTTAAAGAATTACATTCAGAGAGGAAAGGTCGATATGTTTATTACATATGAGGACTTTTCCGAGAATAATGTGTGCATTAAGTATAATAAAGAGCTTGCCGGAGAGTATTTAAAGTATTTAAAGGAGATGGCAGAGGAGTTTGATTTGGATAATGATATCCGCGTATCCACACTGTCAAGATATCCTGAGGTATTCTCCATGGAGGAGCAGACTGCTGATGAGGAAGAGATTTGGAAGGTTCTTGTGAAGGCAATTGATGGTGCGGCAGAGGGCTTTGTAGAGTCTCGTATTAAGGAAGGTAAGAACCTTGCTGAGGATTTGATTAGTAAGCTGGATGGTATGCTGGAGCATGTGGCTTATATCGAGGAGCGTTCTCCGCAGATTATTGAGGAGTATCGTAAGAAGCTCGATGAGAGAGTTCGTGAGATGCTTGAGGATGCCAATGTTGACGAGACAAGACTTCTGACAGAGGTTACTATCTTTGCGGATAAGGTATGTGTGGATGAGGAGTTAGTACGCCTTAGAAGTCATATCGAGACGATGAAGCAGGCTTTGATTGAGGGCGGCGGCATCGGACGTAAGCTTGATTTTATTGCACAGGAGATGAACAGAGAGGCCAATACCATTCTGTCAAAGGCAAATGACCTTACGATTTCTAATCGCGGTATCGAATTAAAGACTGAGATTGAGAAGGTAAGAGAGCAGATTCAGAATATCGAGTAGAGCAGGTAGGCAATGGACAAATTAATTCATATTGGGTTTGGTAATATTGTGAATACTGCAAAGATTATCGCGATTGTCAGTCCGGACTCGGCGCCGGTGAAGCGCATGGTGCAGAAGGCGAAGGAGAACGGGACTGTGATTGATGCAACGCAGGGACGAAAGACAAAGTCGGTGCTTGTTATGGAGAACAGCCAGATTGTCTTATCGGCACTTTTGCCGGAGACGATTGCGGGCAGGGCACAGACGGAATTTGAAGAACCAGCAGATAAGCAGGACTAATTTAGTTTAATATTATATTTTAGATAAGGAAGGAAAAGAATATGTTACATCCATCTTACACAGAGTTAATGAAAGTAGTTAATAATGAGGTTGAGGCAGGCGATACACCTGTTGTTAACAGCCGTTATTCTATCGTTATGGCAACATCTAAGAGAGCAAGACAGTTAATCGACGGAGCAGAGGCTTATGTAGATGCTTCTAAGCAGCCTAAGCCATTATCAGTAGCTATCGATGAGCTGAACAAGGGCAAGATTAAGATTATGTCAGAGAACTAATTAGTGGTGTTTATGAAGATATTATTTATTTCACTGGGATGCGATAAGAACCTGGTAGATACAGAGATGATGCTGGGGATGCTGACCGAAAAGGGACATTTTATAACGGATGATGAGAGTGAAGCAGATGTGGCGGTAATCAACACATGCTGCTTTATTCATGATGCAAAGGAAGAGAGTATTCAGACCATTTTAGAGATGGCTGAGCTTAAGAAGAGCGGACAGCTGAAGGCATTGTTAGTAGCAGGCTGTTTGGCACAGCGTTATCACGAGGAGATTCAGACAGAGATTCCAGAGGTAGATGCGATTATCGGTACTACTGCGATTGATGCGATTGTAGATGCATTAGATGAGGTGCTTGCAGGTGCAGGACAGAATCATGTTGAGGATATTAATCGTAAGCCTGTATATGATAAGAAGCGTATTGTGACAACAGGTGGACATTATGCGTATTTGAAGATTGCAGAGGGATGCGATAAGCACTGCTCATATTGTATTATTCCTAAGGTACGCGGTAATTTTAGAAGTGTTCCGATGGAGAGTCTTGTGGCAGAGGCGAAGTCCTTGGTGGAGTTTGGTGCTAAGGAGCTGATTCTTGTAGCGCAGGAGACCACACTTTACGGTATGGACTTGTATGGTAAGAAGTGTTTGCCGGAGCTTTTGCATAAGTTATGTGAGATACCGGGACTTTACTGGATTAGGATATTATATTGCTATCCGGAGGAGATTACGGATGAGTTAATCGAGACCATTATGACAGAGAAGAAGATTTGTCATTATCTGGATATTCCGATTCAGCATGGTACGGACAAGATTCTGAAGCGTATGGGAAGACGTACCAATCAGCAGGAGATTCGGGATATTGTTGAGAAGCTGAGACGTGAGATTCCTGATATTTGTCTGAGAACGACTCTGATTACAGGGTTCCCGGGTGAGACGCAGGAGGACCACGAGGAGTTATACAACTTCATTGATGAGATGGAGTTTGACAGATTAGGTGTATTTACTTATTCACCTGAGGAGGATACTCCGGCGGCAAACTTTGCTGACCAGGTGGACGAAGAGGTGAAGCTTGACAGACAGGCAGAGCTTATGGAGCTGCAGCAGGAGATTGCTTTTGAGCTTGCAGAGCGTATGGCGGGCAAGGTAGTGCTTGCTATGATAGAGGGTAAGGTTCCTGATGAGAATGCATATGTAGCTCGTACCTATAAGGATGCGCCCAATGTAGATGGCTTTGTATTTGTTCAGACGAGCAGAGAGCTGATGACGGGAGATTTTGTACAGGTTAAGATAACAGGCTCCTATGAATATGACTTGATTGGAGAGATATACGATGAATTTACCGAATAAATTAACAGTATTAAGAGTGATTTTAGTAGTTCCTTTTGTGCTTTGTCTTTTGACAGGCTTTGCAGGAGTATATAGTGACTGGATTGCACTTGCTATCTTTATTGTAGCGAGTCTTACAGATATGTTAGACGGTAAGATTGCTAGAAAGTATAATCTGATTACCAACTTTGGAAAGTTTATGGACCCGTTGGCAGATAAGCTTTTGGTTTGCTCGGCATTGATTTGCCTTATCGAGATGGGCCGTATTCCGGCATGGATTGTTGTTATTATTATTGCAAGAGAGTTTATTATCAGTGGTTTTAGAACAGTAGCATCTGATAACGGTGTGGTAATCGCAGCAAGCTATTGGGGCAAGTTTAAGACCGTGTTCCAGATGATTATGGTATGCCTTATGATTGCCAATATTCCAGCAATTGCGATTGTAACAGATATCATTATGTGGATTGCGGTTGCATTAACTGTGATTTCTTTAGTGGACTATGTTGTAAAGAATAAGCAGGTTATTTTTGATGGAGAGATATAGAATTGGTCATATAGCTAGGAGATAAAGCAGAACAGGTTTATAAACTGTTCTGCTTTATTTGTAGCAAAAGCCCGACAAGCAAAAGAGGTGCTTGCACATCGATTTATTTGTCGGGCGTAAGAATAGCGAGAGGCTTTGCATCGAGCTGTACGTTTGCGTAATCGAGTAGGAGTCAGCCTACTCGATTCTAATTAAGAAATATGCGAAGTTGCTATGGTTTTATGTAGAAGAATAAGGATTTGAGGGAGAAAATATGAGATTTGAATTTCAGCATAGGAAATTGTCTGTTGATGAATTGTTATATAAAGAAGAGAAGGCATATGGCTTTGTAGAGCAGTCATGGTTCTATCCTGTGCGACAGGTTTCTTTAGAGGACATGTTTTGTGGCGAACAAGGAATTTATACCACAGGAGAGCATTTTCAGGCCTATTATAAGAATGAGAATGAATATAACTATGGTGGTATGATATTCAGATATAGAGTTCAGGCAGGAACTTTTCATATTAAAGTTAAGCTGACAGAGGATTCGGCACCGGTTAGTATTGGTATTACAGGAATGCAGGGAGAAAAGCTGGAAAGAGAGTTCCCATGGAATCCGGCAGGAACTGTATTGCAGAAATGTAGAGCATATTGGTCGGATAGAACATGGAGCTATGATTATGTCAGTGGCAATGGTGTGATTGATGTGGAGATAGAGCCGAAGTCAGCTTTAGATATGCGTATCGGTGTAGAGTATATTGAGATTGTAGAGTTAGAGGAGGCTGTTGAGACTTTAGGTAGGCCGACGATATTTACCTTGGGCGATTCTACAGCACAGTCTTTCATCTATGAAGAAGCTATTATGTCTGGCTGGGGACAGCTTTTTGATGATTATTTTGACTTAGATAGAGTAAATGTAGTGAATTATTCTATGGGAGGGCGTTCTTTAAAGAATATGTATCAGGAGGGACGATTTAATGATTTAATGCTCTGTGCAAAGAGGGGAGATATTCTTTTGCTACAGTCAGGGCATAATGATGAGTCTCGAGATGAGGTAAAGGGGATGCATACCCGATTTGGTCGTGGAAATGATGAAAAGACTTATACAAGATGGCTTGAGGAGGTTTTTATTCCTGCAACACGTATGAAAGGCGTGGAATTGATTTTTGTAACATCCATGACAAGAATTGATTCGGATAAGACAGGGGAAGAAGTCGTGTTTGCGGGATTTCAGTACTCAGAAGAACCCAAGGTACATTTTCCGGGAATTATGAAACGAATCGGTGCGAAATATGAGATTCCTGTAATTGATTTGTATGAGAGAAGTGTTGCTTATTTGCGGGAGCTTGGAGGTGTGGCAGCGAAGGGAATGTTTCTTGCGGTAGAGGCAGGAGAGACACCGGGAAAGACGAATTCGGGAAGCTATGCTAACGGCAATCCGAGCGGTTGCTGTGATGGAACACATTCAAAGGAAGCTTTGTCAAAGCAGTGGGCAAGGTTGATTTTGTTGGAAATATTGGAGAAGAAGCTTAGTCCATTGCAGTATATGAAGAGGTCTGTAGTGAAAGCCTTGGAATCAGGCGATGAAAGAGCTTTGTATCCTGAGATTTCGGTTGATGTCTTAACTGGTGAAAATGCCTATTATCGTAATCAGATTGAACGTTTGATTCGCATGCGAGTTATGTGTCAGGATGAGAATGGATGCTTTTATCCTAAGCAGGTAATAAGTGAAAGAGAATTTGCGGATGCTTTAGAGAGAATGTGGCAGATTCAGTTTGATGAGGAATGCGCTGAGTCTGCTTTGACCAGAGAACGGATGGCATGTCTGGTATTGGAGGCGTATGTGCAGCGTTTCGGGAAAAATACAGAGGGTAATTGGAATAAACTGGTCTATATGAC
Organism: Lachnospiraceae bacterium; assembly: GCA_015056925.1. Taxonomy (GTDB): domain Bacteria; phylum Bacillota; class Clostridia; order Lachnospirales; family Lachnospiraceae; genus COE1. The sequence continues at coordinate 23,626 of SVFJ01000037.1, forward strand.
AGATTATAATGGTGTGAATGTGTCACCGGATTCCCCCTATTATGACCCAAATCTCGATGGTGAGTCAGCGCAGTATTATCCTCTTGTTACATGGCAGCATATTGAAGATAGGGACGAGATAAGTGAGGGATGTCAGGCGGCAATGAGAGAGGTCTATGAGTTAGGCTTGATGCGTTCGGAGTGTGGCATTGAACGAGGGAAGATGATGAATGGAACACTGATGGAGCCTGGAAAGCCAGTGACTAAGGAGAAGGCTGCTAAAGAGCTCTACTTCCTGTCTGTACTCACACATGATGTAAAGGAAGAGAATGATGCCCTGTGAATAAATCGGTAATTAGGGTAGCGATTTCCTGTGGGTTCTTAGGTACTTCTTCATTAATCCAGTAAGCAAGAAGAAAGAACCCTCCCCCGGTTAAATAAGTAGTGATTAGCTTAAGCGTATCGGCATCTAGTTTGGAAGCCAGAGATGAGTTGATAATGGTTTCATAATAGTGATTAATCATTTTGGCTAAGTCTTCACCGGTAAAATTACGAAGCAAAATGCGAACAGTGTGAGCATTCTGATAAAGATACTGACACATAATCTCAGTTGAAGCTTGCAACGACGGATTACTAATATTTTGTTGTTTGTTTTCGATTTCCAGAACAATATCGCGTTCGATTTCATTTAAAATATCGTTTGGCGTTTCGTAATGTGTATAAAAGGTTGCACGGTTGATGCCTGCCTCTTTACAGAGTTCTGTGATATTTATTTTATCTATATTTTTTGACTCTAATATGCGAAGAAGTGCATCTTTTAGCATTCGTTTGGTAATCATAACACGCTGGTTCACTTTTTCCATTATAATATTCATTCCTTTCATAAGCCGGCATATTAGGATGCCGGCTTATATATTAGTATGCGACTTTCAAAATCAACAGTTTGAAACAAAGTGTTGATTTCACAACGTTATGAAAGATACTGATTGTTGTAAAATCGACATCTGTATATTAAAATTAGCATATTGAAACAGTAAAGTCAAATGGATAGAGAGTTATGAAAGAATGAGGAGTGAAAAGTATGGAAGCAAAATCATTATTTGCATTATTAATGGTATTGGCGGTGGTTTCGTTCATGGGATTTGTGGTGGAGAATGTTTGGCTTGCTGCCACCAAAGGGTATATGGATAATAGAAATGCATTTTTTCCGTTTTTAATGGGATATGGAATTGCTATATTATTGATTCATATTATTGTGGGGACGCCTAAGAAGCTGTGGTTGTTCGGAAAGGTACTTGCAATTAAGAGCATGGTGGCAAGGAAAATATTGTTTTTATTGGTCGCTATACTTTGTGTCTGTGTAGGTGAAATCATCCTTGGAACTTTGGTGGAAAAGTTTTGCCATTTTAGCTGGTGGGATTATTCTAGACTTCCGTTACATATTACAAAGTACACATCGATTCCGACAAGTATTGCGTTCGGTTTATTGATATCGGTATTTATGGAGTACTGTTTTGAGCCTTTGTATTGGTTCTTTATGGAGTGGAAGGAGCCAATGCTAAGTGTTTGGGCAATTTTTATTACAGCATTGATGACATGGGATTTTGTTTATCATGGCATTAAGATGTATCAACAGCATGGGATCGTGAAGCGTTGGAGAATTGATACAACTTCTTGGAGAGTGTATCGAAGATTACATGAAGTCGATGTTGTTACGGAATAAAACACGGTGTTATAGGTGAATAAAATATAAGAAGTAAAGTGCTATTGTTTGAAGGGATTTGGGATGATAGCACTTTTTTTGCGCAATTACACAAAATGAACTTTGTTGACAGAATCCGAATTTGGACTTATAATAAAACAAATGTTATATAACGAAGTTACAAAACGGTTGTTTTGTAATGAGTGGAGGTATGTGAAATGCCACCGAAGGCAAAGTATTCAAGAGAAGAGATTATACAGAAAGCATTTGAAATGGCAAGGAAGAATGGAATAGATTCTGTTGTTGCAAGAGAGCTTGGCAAAGAGTTAGGTACATCATCCTCGCCCATATTTACAGCATTTAAGAATATGGAAGAGGTACAGCAGGAGGTTAGAAAGGTTGCTATGCGTGAGTTTGAGGCGTATGTACGTGATGCTATACGTTATGCTCCTGCATTCAAGTATGTCGGTATGAAGATGATAGAGTTTGCGGTTAATGAACCTAAGCTTTTTCAATTGTTATATATGCGTGAACACGATAGAAATCAAAGTTTTTCCATGTTAATTGAAGAACTTGGTGATACTGTAGAGGTTTGTATTGATTTCATGAGAAGAGATTATGACCTTACCTTAGAACAAGCGCAGGTGCTATTCAACCAAACGTGGCTGCATACCTTTGGAATTTGTGTATTATTGGCCGGTAGGGTGTGTCAGCTCTCGCAAGAGGAAATCTCGCAGATGCTTAGTATGGAATTTCAGGGGGCATTGATGCTCATTAAGTCGGGAAAGTATCATGTCGAGCCTGTGAATCAGGTGGAGTAGATAAAGTAATGGTAAGCAGAAGGAAAGGCGTGCTGTGAACAGCTTATAAATTTATATGATGTTGATTAGGGAGGAAAGCAAAGATGAGACTTGATGGCTTTGGACTTTTCGTAGAGGATATGCCAAAGATGATTCGTTTTTACAGAGACGTATTAGGCTTTGAGATTAAAGAGGGAGAAGATACGTCTAATGTATATCTGGTGAAAGATGGTACACTATTCCTTCTTTATGGCAGAAATGATTTTGAAAAGATGACTAGTCGCAAGTATGAATATGTAAAAGGGCTGAATGGTCATACAGAGATTGCATTATATGTTGATACTTTTGAAGAAGTAGATGAAGAATATGTAAGGATAATCAGCAAAGGGGCAACCTCAGTTTTGGCACCGGAGACGGAGCCTTGGGGACAAAGAACCTGCTATATCGCTGACCCTGAGGGGAATTTAATAGAGATAGGTTCTTTTAATAGACCATTTGGAAGGTAAATTTGGATTTAATTGAACTGGTGTAGCCAAGTGGTATGCTCGACTGCCGAAGTTATGAAAAGTTTTTAGCACATCACTGGCGCTTATTTCTACACCTATAAAAAGACCAAGTAAATCCTTGA
>SVFJ01000038.1 GCA_015056925.1 Lachnospiraceae bacterium
AGGAAACAGAAAGATGAAAAGAATAAATTCTTACAAAACCCCATTTTTATATGCGCATTCACATTGATGCTTTATTTAGTATGTATTCCCATCATGAACCTGGGAGACGACAAAATTGGTATGATTCCTATGCGTGCTATTTTGGGAGGAAGCTTTGCGTTAATTATGTATATGGTTGCAGGGAAAGGCTTCTTTCGTTCAAAGATAAATATGAATATTTTTACCATATTTGCCACGATCATGTTTCTTAGTATTTCATTATGTTTGCTGATTTTTTCATATCAAGAATCAACCAAGGTTATAAAAAGTGGATGGGAATCAGAGGTCTTTATATCACTTATACTGATGTTATGTGTTGGGATTATGGAAGAATTCATGTGTAGAGCAATATTTTTAAATGGCTTTAGAAAAATGTTTGCAAAGAATAAAAAAGGTCTGTATGGAGCAGTTTTATTGAGTAGCTTGATATTTGGAGTATTGCATTATTCTTACTACCATTTATTTTTACATATGCATAATGGAGATAGTGTGGTAGCATTTTTATTTGTTGTTTTGAAAATTTTGATTACAACAGGTGTAGGAGTGTTTTTCGCAACGATATACTTGAAAACTAATAGTATTTTGTATTGTGTCATTTTGCATGGGTTAAATGATTTTATTTTGGATATCTGTGATATATGGATTTTTCTATATAGGTCATCGTCTGTGTTGGCTAATCAAAAGCAGGACTTATTTCAGTTGATTGTAAAGTGTATTTTGTATGTAGTAGCGATATGTACAATTATTGTATATGTAGTAAAAACTCTTCCTAAGATAAATCCAGAGGAAAATATCATGTGGAAATCAGATGATAAAGATAACGAAGTGTTGGAGGCTGTCAGTTGACAGCCTTTTTGCTTACATCATGTCAAATAGCACGTTTTAGCTACCAATCAGCACATGTATCTTGAGATTAATGAAGTCAAAAAGTATAGTGAAACTATCTAATAAAGATTTAGTTGAGAGAGGGATTTACTACAAATGCAGGTTTCACTATTCAATGATTGGAGAAAGAGCGTAGTACAAAGTAGAAAGATAGAGATGTTAAAGGCAAATGGAAGATATACTGTCGTTGGTGTAGATAGAGAAGATGTCTTTTCAGATAAAAGCTTAGGTGAGTGGGAGCAGGTGTTGGAAAATGAAGACTTTGTGCGTATACATAAAAGCTATATCGTGAATCTGAGATATGTGGAAAAGATAGGAAACAACGTGGTGCTTAAGGATGGCACATCCGTTCCACTTGCCAGACGGCGTAAAAAGGAGTTCGAAGCAAAGTATAAGGAGTATCTCATGCGAGAGGATAGACCGTTCATGACATAAAAGTGACCGTTTATTACAAAAATCGACCGTTCATTACTTTTTTCTTGTAAGCATAATGTATATAATGCTACAGTGAGAATGAGAATTTAACAGATATTCGCGAATGATTTTAGATTCTTTAATAAAAATTTAGGAGGACTAAAAATGGTAAGATTTAAAGAAGAAACTATAAATGCTAATCAGTTTGTTGGTTTGACAGAAGAATGTCAGTTAGCAATCAATGGAGGTTGTACAAGTAAAAATGAGCCTACTATAATGGAAGATATAGCTCATGCAATATGGGTGGCAGATGATTATAATAAACTTGGATATCATTGGGAGCTTGGTTGTTGGTATTGTCAAAAGTATAATTGATATGTTTTAAGAAATCTAAATGTATTTAGATAATTGCTATGGGTAAATGATTAATAGAGTCAAGGTTGTAGAAACCTTGATTCTATTTTGCAAAATAAATTTAGTAGAAAAGGTTGGAAAATATGAGCCAAAAAAGAAAAACAGTAATGATAATGACCATTTTATTTGTTTTTGCACGAATTATGGTTTACATAGAGGGATGTTTGGTTTATAAAATGAACAATGTATTCGGGGTGAGAATTCCGGTGAGAGTATTGTTGTCAATAGTTATGTTAAGTTGTGTATATAAGTATATGGATAAGGATGTTTTTGCATGGTCTTGGAAAAAATGTGGGTATGCGATAACAAGATTAAGTCCTGTAATTTTGCTGAATAGTATATTAGTAGTAATAGTTATAGTTGGTAGTATATTAATTGAACATAGGATGATTACATTTACAGAGGCACGTTTTTTTGAAATGTTAGGTGCAATTATAATGTCATTGTCTATAAGTTTATATGAAGAAGGCTTATATCGAGGAATCATTACAGGTGGCTTACAGAAAATTTTGACACAAAATAAGAGAAGTGTTTGGATAATAGTATTGTTAAGCGGGGCGGTATTTGGATTTGTTCATATCGTTTCGTACTTTGAAATAATAAAATACCATCCAGGTATTGTATTCATACAGATGATTATAACATTTTTGCAATATGGTAGTTTAGGAATATTATTTGCAGCTGTATATGTAAGAACAAGAAATATATGGGGAGGGATAGTTGCACATTTTCTGATAGATGTAATACCGTTTCTTATGCAGATAATTATGACTGATAGTAGTGTATCTGTAACAAGTGGCAAGATATCAGAAGCGAATAATCAAGTTAATATACATATGACACAGAGAACTATGGTAATTACTATGATTATTGTCGCGTTTTACGTTGTTATTCATTTCTTGATTACATGGAGAATAATCAAGAATATGTATAAGGGTAGTGAAGAAGCTACCAAGAAGGAAATAATAGAATGAGAATAAAGACAATAAGTGATATGGGATTATATATACTATACATAGTGGATATTAACAATAGTATTGTAATCGACAAAGAAATATATGGAAGATTAACAGGTTTAGATGAAGTAAGTGAAGATGATTTTTTAGAAATTGTTCATTTATTGTATCCTAATGAAATAGAAAAATTCGAAAGAATTATATATAGCAGAAAGGCTGTACAGGAAAATCAGGAAAGAGTAAATCAAGAAGGTTATAATATATTAGCTGGAAAAAGCAATTTTACATTATGTATACATGCGACAAGAAGATGTAATCTGCAATGTAAATATTGTTTTGGTGGAGAAGACTATTTACCCAAACAAGAAATTTCAGAGGAGATGGCAAAGAAAGCAATTGATTATATGGTCTATGAGTATGGGAAAAATGCTAAAATGTATACCATTGATTTAGCAGGGTCAGGGGAGCCATTACTTAGATTTGATTTTATAAAAGAAATTGAAGAACATTGTAGTAAAATAAGAAATGAACTAGGCAAGAAAATAATTATTACATTTCCTACAAATGCAACCTTGTTGGGAAATGAACATATTGAATATATGAATCAGCATCCAGATATTTTATACGGAATCAGTTTAGATGGTGATGAGCAATGTAATTGCAATCGAGTTTATGCCAATAAAAGACCTTCTTTTCAAGATGTGTTAAGAGGAGTAGACATTACGGTAAATAAACATTGTGGATTTGCAGTAACTATTACACAGAATAATGAAAGAATAGATGAAGTATATGACTACATTTATTCACTGAAAACAGGTGACGCGATTAGTGCACACTTAGTAAGGGATTTTAGTGATTCGGAAACTTCTTTATACAAAGTTGACATAGAAAAATTGATAGAAGCTTATAAAAGATTAACAGATAAATTTATCCAGAAGATGCAAGAGGGAGATTATGAATATATTAAACCCATTTTAAATGGTGATGATATATATGGAAGTTATATTTTGCTGGCGGTTCAAAAAGGATTGATTACAAATAGCCGATGCGATGCGGGGCGGAACAGAATGGCAGTTGATGAAAATGGAAATTTATTTGCTTGTTCTGTTATGAATGGAAATTCAGACTTCTGTTTAGGAAATGTAGTAACTGGAGTTGACTTAAGCAAAAGAGAACGATTTGTAAAGAATAATGTAATGGAATCAATAAAGTGTAGAAGCTGTTGGTGTCAAAATATATGTCGTGGAGAATGTATGACGATATCTTACATGACATCAGGAGAGCTATATAATCCTAACGAGTATATGTGTCAGATTAAGCAAAAATTAATAGAATTAGCAATTTCGTTTGTTGAGTATGTAAAAATAAACATTCCAGATGGTTATATGAAGTTGGTAAAGCATATAATAACGACAAAAAACAATTATCAGACAAATTCTGCAGTATGGGCGGCAGTAAATTGTCTAAAGGAGTTCAAATCAGATGTGACATATAGAGAAGTAGCTTCTGTATTAGAGAATTACCAAAGAGAGCAGAAAGAGAGTGTGCAGGTTGGTACGAGTATTCGAGCTATGGAAACATTCTTAAAACAATATAATCAGGAGTTTGCTGCTGTGCAAATAAGCTGTTTGGAAGATTTAAAAGATATAGAAGATACTTTGATATGTTGTATACGTGGTGGTAATGCAGATAATGAATATTGTTTAGTGAAAAAAAATAATGATGGTTCATACATACTTTATTCATTAGAAGGTTCTATGAATTATTACCAACTTACGGATGAGCTTATTAGGAGAGGTGTTAATATTTTTATAGGACCATTTGAAAATTGTTTATAATATGGATGTACAATAAGACAGAAAGACTAGACAGAAAGACTAGATAGAAAGACTAGATAGAAAGACTAGATATAAGAGGGTACAATATGAAGAATAAAATAATACAAGTAAAACCAATCTTGGTAATTGGTATACTAATAATAATTTTATTGCTTGGAGCGTATGAATTTTGTAAGAGTGAGGCGGCAAGCGCGGGAAAAAGGGATGCATATATAGCTATTGAGCAATCATAAACATAAAGAGTGTAAAATCATTGGGAGGCTGTCAGTTGACAGCCTCCATTTTGTTGTGCAGGGACACAATTTATTCCGCCTCTAACAGCATCGTAGACGCCATCGGCGTTGGAACGGGGATGGTAGTATACTTTTCTTCGTAGCAGGGTGTTACGATATCCATAAGCTCTGCCTGATGAATTAGGAAGCGGTAGCGCTTAAGTGTGGCGTTCACTTCATAGATGTAGCAGTCGATTAGGTCCGGGTCTGTTGCATTGTCTAAGCCGGAGTAGGCAATATCTAAAGCCTCCATGGTTTTCTTAATATCTGCCAAAAGCATATCTCTGGGGCTAAGTACTTCTACTTCGTTTGGGGTGCTGCCTACTTTCGTAGAAAATAAATTTTCCGGAAATAAATTTCTAAGACTAAAATATGTTTTCATATCCTGATACCTTTCTGTGGATTTCTATTCAAAAGAATTATTTGCCATTGATGATTTTGGTAATAGTATAGTCCTCATTTTTCCAATTTATTCATGTTGAAGAGAGGTTGTTCCATAAAAATAGTGACTGTTGACATAAACTGAAAAAAACGAGCTTTTTGAGGGGTTGAAATGTAAAAATCACGAGTTTTTACATTTCGAGTAGCTTTTTTTGAGGGGATTCGTATAATGGGAAATCGTAACGGAAATGAGAAAGCCAAAGACGAAAGGAAAGAGCGAAATGGTTATTCTGATATGTGTATTAATAATAGCGGTTATTGTGGATATCACTTCTTATAGGATTCCCAATATGTGTATAACGGTAGGGATTCTTGCAGGACTGGTGAGAGCATTTTCTTTAGGTGGTATAAAAGCAGTGCTTGGGGCAGTAGGACTCGTATTTATTGTATTTAGCATCGGTTATCCATTCTGGCTGATGAGAGGAATTGGCGCAGGAGATGTAAAGCTTCTGATGGTGATTGCCTGTTATTTACCAAAGGAGGAGCTAAAGCTATGTGTGGTAGCTGCTATATTGATGGCAGGAGCCTTAGCGGTTATAAAAATGCTTCTTTATAGAGAAAGCAGAGAGCGTCTTTGGTATCTGCTTTGTTATCTTCGTAAGCTGATATGGTGTCAGACAGCAGATACCTATGTGGTGAACAGAAGAGACAAAAGATGTGTGATTCGATTGTCTGTGCCAATGCTTTGTAGTGTACTGTTGATTGCGGGAGGAATTTTGTGATGAAGGAAAAGCTGTTGGTCATTTGTGATGCGGAGGTAGAGTATTTAATAGGGATACAAAACTATTTAAAGAAAAAGAATCTTGTAGATTTTCAAATTAAGGGATTTTCTGATGCAGGGCAGATGAAGGAATTTTGTAATAATAATTCTGTAGAAATCATGCTTTTAAATGAGTCAGCCTGGAAAGAAACCAAGGAGGAATTATCTGTTAAACACTTGTTTTTGCTTAGTGAAGAAAAGCTGTATGAGGAGAGTAAGAATGATTATCCTGTTTTGTATAAATATCAGTCTGCTGAGAAAATACTTAGTTGCGTCTTGGACTGTTATGCGAGAAATGGCGGATGCAGCCGTAATGGAAAAAGGGATGAGAAAGCCCCGGAATTGATAGTTTTTTATTCACCGGATGGGCGGAGCAATCAGACATTGGCAGCTTTGGCAGCAGGTCAGGTGCTTAGTGAACAGAAAAGAGTCTTATATCTGAATTTGTCACCCTTTAGCGGATTGGAAAAGGCACTTCATACAGGGTTTGAATCAGACCTTTCGGATTTTATTTATTTTGTATGGAAGCACTCGGAGAGGCTGGCATATAAGTTGGAGGCTATGAAGAAGAGTGTATCGGGTTTAGATTATATTGCACCGGCAAGAAATCCGAAGGACCTGTTGCAAATAGATGAGATGCAATGGGAAACCATATGGGATGCATTACTTTGCATGGGGAATTATCAAGAAATCATTATTGAAGTAACGGATGTATGTCAGGGGCTTGAAAGGCTGTTGGGCAGGGCTGACAGAATTTATACATTATATGGAGAATCAAGGCTGGCGCAGAGCAGATTATCAGAGTATCAAACATTTTGCGGGAATAATGCCAGGAAAGATATTTTAGAAAAGACAGGATTTATTCCTGAGCCTCTGGTGTGGAAGGAAGAGGAATACGATTATGGAGCACTTACATTAGTGCATCCGGGACAATATATGAAAGGAATTTTGAGTGAAGATGGAATCATGTAAGATAGCTGACCGCTATTGGAGCTGTAGAGAAGCGATGAATCAGCAGCTATTGCAGAATATAGATTTATCCAGAGAGATTTCTGATGAGGAAATGCAGGATTTGATAGACGATATGGTAATAGAAGACGGACGAAAATACGGACTGACACTTTTAGAGAGACAGCAGCTGGCAAAGGAGCTTTTCTATGCAATTCGAAGACTGGATATTTTGCAGGAATTGATAGAGGATGAGGAAGTTACGGAGATTATGGTGAACGGTACGGGAGGTATTTTCATAGAGAAAAGAGGGCATGTGCTCCCGTGGGAGAAGCAGTTTGTATCAAAGGAAAAGCTGGAGGATGTGATTCAGCAGATTGTTTCTAAGTGTAACCGTGTGGTGAATGAGGCATCGCCTATTGTAGATGCAAGGCTGGAGAATGGAGCAAGAGTTAATGTTGTACTTGCGCCTGTGGCTTTGAATGGACCAATCGTCACGATTCGAAAGTTTCCCGGACAGCCTATTGGTATGGAGGATTTAATAGCGTATGATTCCTTGACCATTGAGGCAGCTGAGTTCTTACAAAGACTGGTAATTGCAGGATATAACATCATGGTAAGCGGAGGTACAGGCTCCGGCAAAACGACATTTCTAAATGCATTATCGCAATATATTCCCAAGACAGAAAGAATTATTACAATAGAGGATTCGGCGGAGTTGCAGCTTCAAGGTGTAGAGAATTTGGTTAAGCTCGAAACCAGAAATGCCAATGCAGAGGGAACAAGGGAAATCAGTATTCGAGACCTTATTAAGACTTCTCTCAGAATGAGACCGGATAGGATTATTGTGGGTGAGGTTAGAGGGGGTGAGGCATTTGACATGCTTCAGGCATTGAACACAGGGCATGACGGTTCACTCAGTACAGGACATGCCAATTCAGCAAAAGATATGCTTTCCCGATTGGAGACTATGGCACTTATGGGCATGGAGCTTCCGTTACCTGCAATACGCCGTCAGATAGCATCGGGAGTAGATATTATCGTTCATCTTGGAAGACTGAGAGATAAGTCCAGAAGAGTGCTGGAAATAACAGAAGTAGTAGGTATGGAGCAGAATGAGATTGTGATTCAGCCGTTATATTGTTTTCAGGAAACGGGTATATCGGAGGGAAGGATTCAAGGCTTTTTACAAAAAGAAAATGAGCTGATACATGGAGAGAAGCTGAGGGCAGCAGGACTTTGAAGGAAAAGAGTATAAGTAGGTAAGGTGGTGAGTAGATGAAGGAAGTGACAAAGTACATAGATACTAACAAAAATATTAACACTAACAAAAGTAGCGATAATGGTAACAAAATAAATTACGTTAACAAAAATAAAGATGAAAATACTAACAAAATTTGTTATGTTAACAAAAATCTGGTGAAAAAATATTTTAGAAAGAAGTGTGTTGTATATGATTTTACGAAAAAAGAGCTTATCCAGAATATTGCTAAGAATTGTTTGTGGATTGGAATGGTCAGTGTATTGTTTTATCAAAGTGCAATTGCTTTTGTTATCTTGCAGCCTTTACAGATTTATATGTTGGAAAGACAAAGAGTAGCAGCATATAGGCAGCAGAAAAAGGAAATATCTATGGAATTTCGGGAGGTTATTTTGTCTGTATCAGCAAACTTACAGGCAGGTTATTCGGTGGAAAATGCATTTTGTGAGTCTTATTACGATGTGGCAATGCTCTTTGGTAAGGAAAGCTATATGGCAAAGGCGCTGGTACGTTTGAGAGGGAGATTAAAGAATAATCAACCTTTGGAGAGGATTCTGACGGAGCTTTCAGAGGATACAAAGGTTGAGGATATCAGAGAATTTGCAGATGTTTTTTGTATCGCAAAACGTAGTGGCGGAGATATAAGAGCAGTAATTGCCAATACTGCGGGAATGATAGGTGACAAAATAGAAATTGCCAAAGAGATTAATACGGTGATGGCAGAGAAGGAGCTGGAACAGAGAATTATGCGTATGATTCCGTTCATTATGATTGGGTATATTTCACTTACCTCTAATGGTTATTTTGACAGCCTGTATCACAATGTATTTGGTGTAACGATTATGACGATATGTTTAGGTTTGTATGGGGTGGCTTGCATAGTATCGGAACAGATATTGAGCATTGAGGTGTAGTGATGAAGAAGTTTTGTAGAAGAATTGCAGAGACGGTATATGCAAAGCTTTCAGGTAGTGGAAGCCGATATTATCAGTTCCTGCATAATGCACAGGTATACCAGGATATGAAGCTGTTGGAGCCAACAGGAGCAAATGCAGCAAAACATAAAGAGTATGTGATAGAAAAGCTGACATTATGTGTCATGATTCTGCTGACCGGTATGGTTCTGGCATTGCTTTTCTTTGTGCAGGAGACCGGGGAAAAGCAAGTGGAAGATAATGCACTGTATCGTAATCAGTACGGTGCAGGTGTTAAGAATGTGACTTTAATAGCAAATACAGAAGAGGAAGAGATTAGACTTACGGTAGAGCTTGGTGAGAGGGAATACACTTTGGAGGAGTTAATAGAGATGGAGGAGGATTTTTATGCGGCTCTTACCAAAAGTTTTTTGGGGGAAAATTCATCTCAGGATGCTGTCAGTTATGACCTAAATCTTGTTGCAGCAGTGGAGGGATATCCTTTTCAGATAGGCTGGTTATTAGAGGAAAGTGAATATATGGATAACACAGGACATTTGCTGAAGGATACTTTAGAGGAACCTGTTATTCAGGAGATTGTTGCAGATGTTGGTTGTGGGGAATATCAAAGATATTATTCCTTTGCTGTCTGTGTTCACAGCAGGTCTGTACCGATTAGTATGGAGGAGAAGCTTAAAAAGGAGCTTCTTAGGACAGAAGCTGTATCCCGAAAAGAGGATTTTCTGCTCTTGCCTTCAGAGTATCAGCAGGAGGCAATTATCTGGGAATATCCGGGAGGGCATACAGGACTTTTATTTTTGATTCTTACACCTTTGACGGTGATACTGATTTATCTTGGCAAGGATAAAGACCTGCACCAAAAGGTTGAGAAAAGAGAGGAACAGCTGCGAATAGATTATCCTGAACTTGTCAGTAAGCTGGCGCTTTTGATGGGGGCGGGGATGACGATTGCGAATGCATGGAACAGAGTAGTCGAAGATTATTGTAAGAAGAAGGAAAAGACAGGACAGAAGAGATTTGCATATGAGGAGATGTTGATAACCCTTCATGAGTTGGAGAGTGGTATTTCACAAAGGGATGCATTAGAGCATTTTGGAAAGAGATGCAGGGCACCTTGTTATATCAAACTTGCGACAGTGCTGTCACAAAATATGAGAAAGGGTTCGACAAATGTATTTGATTTGTTACGGGAGGAAGCTGCACTGGCATTTGAGGACAGAAAAAAGCTTGCAAAGAAAAAGGGCGAGCAGGCAGGTACTAAATTATTGTTTCCGATGATGATATTACTGGCAATGGTTATGATACTGCTGATTGTACCTGCATTTACAGATTTTATATAAGAAAAAAGGAGATATAGGAAAATGAGAAACTTAAAGAATTTTTTAACAGAAGAAGATGGAATGGGAACTGTGGAGATTGTACTGATTATCGTGGTACTGATTGCGTTGGTAGCATTATTTAAGAATGGTATCACAAGTGTTATCAACACAATTATGAATAAGATTAGAACAAATGCCAATGCGATTTAAACAAAGCTGTCAAGACGGCTATCTGACGATTTATCTGTCACTGATTTTTGGTATCATCTTATCGCTGGTGCTGGCATTAGTAGAGGGTGCGGCAATATCGGCGGCAAGATTACAGTCAGAGCTGGTTGCAGATATAGGACTGGATTCGGTGTTTGCCGAATATCACAGAGAATTATGGGAGCAGTATGAGCTATTCTTTATCGATGAATCTTATGGTACGTCAAGAGGAAGTCTTGACAAGGTACAGGCACATCTGGAGAGATACATTTCATACAATACACAGCCGCAGACAGGTCAGAGCTTTTACTATCACCATAATTTTTTGGAATTGAAAAATGAATATTTGAATATTGATGCAGCGTCATTTGCTACAGACGGACAGGGAGAGGTACTAAAAGCACAGGCAATTGACTGCATGAAGGACTTGTACGGAGTGAATTATCTTGCGGAGATTAAGAATCAACTGCAGAAAGTAACAGAAAGTTCATTGACAGATTTTGATGTAGAGGAAGAGATTCGGGATAAACGCAGGGAGTTCGAAGAAAGCTTAGGGCAGACACAAAGAGAAGAGGTCTTTGACTATGATGATGTGGGCGGTGGATTCTCTTATCGGGACATATTAGATTGTATAGACAAGATTAAGGGTAAGGGAATCTTAAATATGACAGTAGAGGAATCGCATCAGTTGTCGACAGTGGTCATAGAGAGAGAAGACTATGTTTCGGAAAGAATGTCTGAGGGTAATGTGAATCAAGGCTGTGGATTGCCCTCGGACATTGACAGTCCGGATGGAATAGATGATGAGATTTTGTTTGGAGAATATTTACTGAAGCATTGCGGAAGCTTTACAGAGCCGAAAGAAGAGGGCTTGCTGGCCTATCAGATAGAATACATATTGTGCGGTAGAAGCAGTGATGTGGCAAATCTAAGAGCTACGGCCGAGACTTTAATAGGAGTGAGAAGTGCATCAAATTTCATCTATCTGATGTCTAGTAAGGAGAAAAAGATGGAGGCGGAGCTTATTGCTGCCGTAATCTGTTTACTGATAGGAGTAGATGCGGTGGAATCGTTAATGTACTTACTACTTTTGATATGGGCATATGCAGAAGGGACTCATGATGTAAAAATCCTATTTGCCGGTGGAGGTGTACCGTTGTTTAAATCTGATGAAAGCTGGCATTATGATTTGACGGGGATTTTGGATGGTTTCTTTGATGCCGAT
This sequence comes from Lachnospiraceae bacterium, assembly GCA_015056925.1. Classification (GTDB taxonomy): domain Bacteria; phylum Bacillota; class Clostridia; order Lachnospirales; family Lachnospiraceae; genus COE1. The sequence continues at coordinate 11,915 of SVFJ01000038.1, forward strand.
GAAGAACTTGAGGAATGTGAAGGTATGGAATATAAGGATTACTTACGAGTACTTTTACTGGTATCGAACAGGGAGAATAAGGTCGCAAGAGCTATGGATGTTATGGAGATGGATATTCGATTCATTACCGGGAAGGAAGGGTTTCGAATGGACAGATGCATTGATTATATCAAGGTAACCTTTGGCTTTGAAGGCAGTAGAGGCGAGAAATTTATATTTAGCAGAAGTATGAGATACGAATAATAAAGAAGGGAGGTAGAGGGATGCTCTTTTACAGATTCTTATATAGGAGCAGGGAAAAGATTATTTTCAACCAGTGCGCATATAAAAATAAAAAAAAGAAAGGAAGTCTGCTTCTTACGGCAAGTCAATACCTGCTTCGCAGAATGTTCTGTTTTGTCTCTTACTGTAAGAGAGTATCCTCCTGCCTCTCTTTTAAAAAGAAAGCACAGGCGAGTATGTCGGTGGAGGCAGCACTTGTAATGCCATTGTTTTTGTTTGCTTTGATTAATCTGATATCTGTAATAGAGATTTACAGGGTGCAGAGTAATTTGAGTGTAGCAATGCATAGGACAGCAAAGGAAATTGCAGTGTATGGTTATGAATATCAGGAGCTTATGGGAGAGGGCAGTGCCTATAAGATAGAATCCTTGGGCTTAACCTATCTTTTTGCCGCCAGGAGGGTAAAGGATATATTAGGAGAAGAGTATTTGAACCGTTCCCCGATTCGAAATGGTGTAAATGGAATCAGTTGGCTTCGTTCTCAAGTACTGGAGGAAGAGGATTGTATTGATTTGATTGCAACCTATCAGGTGGAGCCAATGATTGACATCATGGGATTCGGAAGCTTTGCCATGTGTAATCGGATACGCACAAGGGCGTGGACCGGTTATGGTACAGTGGCAGATAGTGTGGAGCCGGAACAGGAAGAGTTGGTTTATGTTGCGGAGTATGGAACGGTATATCATCTATCGGCTTATTGTACACATTTAAAGCTTTCCATTCGGTCGGTAGATATTGAGCGGATTGGTGAATATCGTAATCTGGAAGGCAGAGAGTATGTAGAGTGTAATCATTGTTTTGATGAATATGCAGTGACCTTTTATATTACAGACTATGGAGAATTGGCGCATTGCTCCTTGGCTTGTAGTAGCTTAAAAAGAACATATGATGTAGTTTCATTATCAGAGGTTGGTGATAAGGTACTTTGTCAGAGGTGCAAAACTTTGTATGGAGCAGAGTAAATTGTGGAAAGGATTTGAAAATGGAGAATGTTTTGTGGATAAGCATGAGTATACTGCTTTTGATAGCAGCGGTAGAGGATATTCGGGAAAAGAAAATACATAGATGGCTTTTGGCGTTGCAGATATTAGTTGGAATTGCAGGAGGTATATATGCCTGTATGGGAAATGAGAGTAATTTGTGGCAGCTGTCGGGAGGCTTGGCAATCGGACTGTGTATGATAGGGTTTTCGGTTATAAGTCATGGACAAATCGGAATTGCAGACGGAATCGTGATTGCAGGTTTGGGAATGCTGTGCGGAGCCAGAGCCTGTCTGATGATTGTGAGTGTTGCATCTGTGGGAATGGCATTGCTTTCTATCGTACTGTTAGTATTTCGCAAAGGAAACAGACATACCTGCTTACCATTTGTACCGGCATTGCTGGTAGGATTTTTGATAACAGGGTGGATATGGTAGATGGAGTGGATGAAAAAGAAGGAAAAGGGGTATTTCACGGTGGAGGCAGCATTGGTATTACCTTTCGTGATGCTTATCATAACAATGATGCTGTTTTTGCTTATTTACTGTTATGACAGATGTGTCATGGAACAGTGTGCGTATGAAGCGGCACTTCGAGGCAGCAGTAATCGTTTTCGGGAAAATACTCTTGCCGGTCAGGAGGCAATGAATGCTGCGGCGAGTTTAACAGAGGGAAAGTTGTTTGCATTGAAGGATTTAAACTATGAGGTAACGGTAGATATGAACAGGGTAACGGTAAGCTACTCTGCTCAATTAAATATGCCGTTTGTGAGCTGGATTGCAGAAGAATTCGGATATCAGGATTTTGATATAGAGGTGAAACGGGAGGCCTTGCGTAATCGTCAGGTAACATTAATTCGGGCTTTCCGTAAGATAAACAGGTTATTTTGTGTTGGTGAAGAGCCGAAGGAGGAGTAATCATGGAGCATATGATGCCAAACAGAGAGTATGAAAGGACAATGAATCATACCTATTTGATATTAGAGAGCTGTACTTATTTTGGAGAAGAAGAGAAAAGAAAGGATTATCGCAGGCGTATGCTATTAGATAATCAAATTCCGGGGGTGCTTCCGGTCATGCATAGAGATGGGAAAGAAAACAGATATTACTATGAGATTAATTCACTGGAAACGTTGGAGAAGCTTTATGAGGAAGAGGAAATCTGCTATGAACAGCTGAAAAAGCTTTTGTTGGGTATCATTAGGTTGTTTCAAAATCTTGAGGAATACCTTTTGGAAGGAATGCAGGTGATTATGCGTCCCGATTATATTTATTTGGAGCCGGATGGTCTGGAGCCGCATTTCATCTGTTATCCGGATTATGAGGGAGATATTCGTCAGGAGTTTGTAGAGTTGGTGGATTATGTGCTGGCAAAGTTAGACCATACGGATGAAAAGGCAGTTATGCTGGGGTATCAGGTATATCGGTATACGCGAAATCCTAATTATGTATTAAGTGAAATTTATCATATGATAAAGTTTTCGGGAGAAGCAGTGCAGGTAGAGGTACCGGAAAACAGGAGATATACTCCGGAAGATGAGAAAGTGCTTGCCTCTGTCGAATTGTCCGAAAATGAAGACGACTATGGCAAGACGGTAGAAAATGAACCTATTGAGAGAAAGAAGCCTTCAGGAGCGGTACACATTAGTATCCTATGTGCCATTATTACAAGTTTATTCTTTATAGAGGAATATATGTTGGGAATCTTTGGTCTAAGCGGAGTACAGATGATATATTCCTGCGGTGTGGCAGCGGTGACTTGCATGGTGGCAGCAGTCTTGTATTATGCAGATAAGAAGGTGGTTCGGGAGGAAGGAGTAGAGGCGCCTATGACGGAAGCATCCATGTTTGTGGAGGAGCGGGCTGCTTATGATGCAGGGACAGTATGTTTGACAAAAGATATGGTAGAAAGCTATTTTCCACAGCAAAGCTATAGCTTGGTAGGCATGGTGAATGGGGAAGAAATCAAGTATCCTCTGCATCGATTTCCACTGACGATAGGAAAGCAGGAGGGATTATCGGATTTGATTGTTTCTGATAACACGGTAAGCAGACAGCATGCCAGATTGGAGAAGATAGAAGGAAAAATATATATTGCAGATACCCATTCTACGAATGGTACTGTTAAGAACGGAAGGCTGCTTAATAAGGACGAATTGGTTCCGTTAGAGACCGGCGACAGCATTATGTTGGGGAATGTTAATCTTACGTTTTGTCAGGTTACATAAAAATTAAGGGTATCTTTCGAATTTCTTTCGTTTTTTCAAAAGGTGTTTTTAAGATTGATTGGATATGATGACAGTATGAAAATTTTTTGTACTGTCATTTTTTATGGAATAGGAAAGTGCCCGAAAAGTAGTGGAAGTTAAACAAGAATCAGCGAAGCTGATTCTTGCAGAGTGTTGCCGCCGGGCAACACTTTTTTATTTAGGGGAGAGAAATTATGGAACTACAAGTGATTATGGATTATTTCGTGGAGTATGGACCAATAGCTATTTATTTGATTGTGTTAATGGAGTATCTGAATTTGCCGGGATTTCCGGCGGGTGTGATTATGCCGGCTGCAGGTATATGGGCGGCAGGAGGAGGACTTAATTTTTTTGTAACAATATTGATTACTGTGTTGGCAGGACTTACCGGAAGTATACTGCTATATGCTCTTGGCAGAGGAGGCGGAGAGATGTTTTTACAAAAGTATTATCGCAAGTTTCCAAAGCAGCAGAAGCTGATAGAGGATAAGATTGCATATGTGCAGCAGAAGGGAAGCGTGGGAATCTTTATCAGTAAGCTGATTCCGATGGTAAGAACCTTGATTTCCATTCCGGCAGGGATTGTAAGAATGAATTTCGTAAAATATGTGATTAGTTCAACGCTTGGTATTTTGGTGTGGAATCTGGTCTTTGTAGGTGCAGGATATTTCTTAGGGGATACGGTATTAACAATGTTTTAGAAGGAGTAGGTTACTATGAGAATTGCGATGCTGACTAATAATTATAAGCCTTTTATCGGAGGCGTTCCGATTTCCATAGAGCATTTGGCAAAGGCTTTGCGGGCACTTGGAAATGAAGTATATGTATTTGCGCCAAGTTATCCTAATCAGGTGGAGGAGGAAGGAGTGATTCGCTATCCTTCATTTCCTGTGAAGGTAGGAGGTGCGCCAATTCCGAATATTCTGGCAGGACATATTGTACAGCGGATAAAGGAGCTGGAGATAGATGTAGTCCATGTACATCATCCTGCGCTAGCAGGAAATGTGGCGCTTATGGTTCAAAAGAAGCTGGGAATCCCGGTTGTATATACCTATCACACAAGATATGAGCAGTATCTTCATTATGTGAAGCCTTTGGAGGTGCTGAATGAGCAGACCAATGTAGTGACAGCATATACAAAGTATTTTTGCAATCGCTGTAATTTACTGCTTGCACCGACGCCGGGTATGAAGGATTATTTGGAGAGCTTGTATGTAAAAACACCGATTGAGGTGCTGCCAACAGGAATTTCCGATACACATTTTCATCCTAATGTAAATCGTGTGAAGGAGCTTGTGGAAAGATATGGAGCAAATAAGGACTTTCTGTTCTGTACCGTAGCAAGACTGGCAAAAGAGAAAAATCTGGACTTTCAGTTGAGGGAGTTGAAGCTGTTAAAGGATAGATTATCTAAAAAAGGGAAAAGCTTTTGTCATTTAATATTAGGTGAGGGACCGGAACGAGCACATTTATCTAAGCTGATTGGTGAACTTGGTTTGGAGGATGAGGTAAAGTTGGTGGGAAATGTGCCAAATGAGGAAATTCCAGACTATATGGCTGCATCGGATATGTTCCTGTTTACTTCGCAATCAGAAACGCAGGGAATTGTAATTTTGGAGGCGATGGCAGTAGGAACACCGGTGGTTGCGCTGGATGCCACAGGCGTAAGAGATGTGGTAGTAAATGGCAGAAACGGATTCTTGACAGGTAATAACGAGGGTGAATGGGGGCGTCAGATAGAGATGCTTTTAGAGGATGGCAATTTGCGAAAACAGATGAGTGAAAAAGCAATGGAAACAGCAGGGAAGTATCATGAAAGCCTAATAGCTCAAAGTGCTTTGTGTTATTACGAAATGGCATTACATAGGAGTAGAGAGGAAGCTTGCGCATACCAGTATTGAGTGATACAGTAATTATGGTTAACCAAAGGAGAATAGGTTTATTTAGTGAATAGAAACAAAGGATGGCACAAGTATGGAACAGAGTAAGCAGCAGTATCATGTATTGGTAGTTGAGGATGATAAGGAAATCAGGGAAGGAATTGCTATATTTTTAAGAAGTCAGGGGTATGAGGTATCCTTGGCAGCAGACGGAATTGAGGGGCTGGAGATATTGGAGCAGACGGAGATTGAGCTTGCAATTATTGATATTATGATGCCGCGTATGGACGGAATTACCATGACAATGAAGCTTAGAGAAAAGTATGAATTTCCTGTCATTATGCTGTCTGCAAAGTCAGAAGAGACGGATAAGGTAATCGGACTTAATATTGGGGCAGATGATTATGTGACAAAGCCGTTTACTCCTTTGGAGCTTATGGCAAGAGTGAATTCACAGCTTAGAAGATATACAAGATTTAAGAGTCATGCGGTGGTGCAGACAAATACGGACAGAGTGTACACCATAGGCGGACTTGAGCTAAATGAGGATACGGTAGAAGTCTCTGTAGACGGTAATTTGGTGAAGGTAACACCAATGGAATTTAAGATATTATGTCTTTTAATTAAGAATCCCGGTAGAGTGTTTTCAGCAGAGGAGATTTATGAAAGGGTCTGGAACGAGAAGGCTGTGAATACAGAAACGGTAATGGTACATTTGAGAAATCTGAGGGATAAGATAGAGATTAATCCCAAAGAACCTAAGTATTTAAAGGTGGTGTGGGGCGTTGGATACAAAATTGAAAAACAATAGAAAAAAAAGAATATGGATTACAACAGTAGCGCTTGTGTTGATTACAGCAGTTAACTTTGTATTTTTTGCACATTATAGTTCGCAGTATAAAGGCAAGGAAGAGTCTGTTGTGCATGAATATAATGATATCTACGAGGGAAATATTAATTTGCTGTATCATAACTGCTATTGCCTTTATTTACAACAGCATCAACAGTCGGACAGAAGTATAGAGGCTGGTAGTGTGTTTATGTCGGCTACAAAAGAGGAGTATTCTGACTTATATAATGGGATAGAGTCAACATTGGAAAGCTGGGAGCGTGAAAGTAAATCGAATTTGATGAATGTGGACTATTACATGCAAAGAGGGGATTCTTCCACCAAGAATACAGATAAGATGCTGGAGGAGTTGTTGGAAGAACAGCCGGATTCGGCCATTATAGAGGATTTGAAAAAATCGTATGAGTTTTACTTTTTGTTGCGCTTTGATGAGAATGGTGTGTTAAGCATTCAGGTAGAAAATAGCGGCGATTTACAGAAGGATTTATTAATAAAGGCATTCTTACAGGCAGACAGAGATAGTGCATTGGAAAATTATATTTCAGAGCGTACCTTAGAGTCTGTTTATCAGCCGATTACAGATTTTACGGTAATATATGGTATTCCGTATGATATTAATCTTCCTTTATATGATGACGGTATGCAGTGGGATAATAGATTAGATAGCGATTCCGAACCGGGATTGTTTTACCTTGGAACATTAGCAGTGATTGCCGTACTGGCTCTGTTTATGAATAGCAAGTTGCTATGGAGAGATATTACTTCGTATGACAAACATGGTAAGTGGCAGATTGCAGAGGCGGCAGTGATATATTTGCTGTGTTTTGAAGCGATATTTTTTGAGTATAGAAAGCTGATGGCAGCATTTATTGAATATGGCATAACAAGCTATCGTACATTGCTGATAACCGGAGAAACGGCAACCGGTCATACCAGTGAGGTATGGGGATTTTTGGTGACACAGTTTGTGTATTGGTTTATATGGTTTGCCTGCTTTTATCTGGCGATGAGTATCATCCGGCCGGTATTTTCATTGGGACTTGGAGAGTATATCAGGCAGTATAGCTTGATTTATCAGATATATCCGTTTAGTAAAAATCTATGGAAACGTTTTAAGGCATCTATAACAGATATTGACCTCTCCGAGGGAGTGACTAGAAATATCTTTAAGATTGTATTGCTTAATCTGGTAGCTTTTGTGGTTTGTTCATGGTTTGATATGTTTGGTGTGTATTTGTTTGTGGTATATTCCGTGGTTCTTTTTTACAATATTAAAAAGAATGCAGATAAGATTCGAGGTGATTATAAAACCTTATTGTCAGCTACAAACCGGATTGCAGATGGCGATTTGGAGGTATCGATTGCTGAGGATATCGGTGTGTTTGAGCCTATGAAGGATGAGATTGCAAAGATACAGACAGGCTTTAAGAAGGCTGTAGAGGAAGAAGTTAAAAGTCAGCGTATGAAAGCTGAGTTGATTACGAATGTATCTCACGATTTGAAGACACCGCTTACTGCCATTACTACCTATGTGGAGCTGTTAAAGAACGAGAATCTCACAGAGGAAGAGCGTAGAAGCTATATTGATACCTTGGATAAGAAATCGATTCGCTTAAAGGTATTGATAGAGGATTTGTTTGAGGTTAGTAAGGCAACAACGAATAATATTACGTTAAATCTGATGGACTTAGATGTAGTGAAACTTATGAAACAGGTTGCAATTGAGCATTCTGATGGCTTTGAAAAGCAGGGCATAGAGCTAAGATGGAATAATGAAGCTACTCAAACAGTATTGAAGTTGGATAACCAGAAGACATATCGTGTTTTTGAGAATCTATTTGTAAACATTAAGAAGTATGCTATGCCAAACAGCCGTGTATATATAGATGTGCAGAATAAAGAGGATATGCTGGAGATTCAGATGAAAAATATATCCGCTGCAGAATTGAACGTGAAGGGCGACGAGCTGACAGAGCGTTTCGTCAGAGGCGATGCATCACGAAATACAGAAGGCTCAGGACTTGGTCTTGCCATTGCCAAAAGTTTCGTGGAAGCACAGAATGGAAAATTTAAGATAGATGTTGATGGAGATTTGTTTAAGGTAAGTATTTTGTGGAAAAATTTAAAATTTAGGTAACATAATGTCTATACATTTGTTGGTAAAATGTAGTATAATCTAAGCGAGAAGAAAAGCAAGCGATGCTGAAAGCAGCATTTGCTTTTCTCCGCAATAACGAACGAAACAGTCTGCGAAGCAGACAGGAAGCACGAAGTGCGGTTTCGTGAGTTTACTCTCAAGAAAACAAGCGAGTGCAAAGCACGAAGTGTGGTTTCGTGAGTTTATAAACAGGGGTTACAAATGTATAGGGGTGAACGAAGTGAAAATCAACATTTATTATGGCGGAAGAGGGTTAATTGGGGACCCGACATTGTATGTGATTAACAAGATGCAGGAGGTTCTTAAAGAACTGAATGTAACCGTTGAAAGATACGATTTGTATGAATATAAGAATGGTATTACAACTCTGCCGCAGTCTTTAAAGGATACAGATGGTGTTATCCTTGCGACTACCGTGGAGTGGTTTGGCATTGGAGGCTGGATGCAGCAGTTCTTAGATGCATGTTGGTTGTATGCAGATAAGGAGAAGCTTTCTAAGATGTATATGCTGCCGATTGTAATGTCTACAACATATGGAGAAAGAGAGGCAATGACCAATCTGGCTCTTGCATGGGAGATTCTTGGGGGAATTCCGTGTACAGGTATCTGCGGATACATTGCAGATGTAGCAGAGATAGAGCAGGACAGTCAGTATAACAGAGTTATTGAAAGACGTACGGAGGATTTGTATCGTTCTATTAATCAGAAGATTCCGGCATTTCCTTGCAGTAATCAGGCTGTTAAGCAGAAGGTATCCTTTACGCAGAGCTTAAATCTGACACCACAGGAGGCAGAGCGATTGTCAGAGCTTGCTTCTAATGATGTCTATGTACAGAAACAGAAGGAAGATATTCAGGAGCTTGCCAGCATGTTCAAGGATTTACTGGGTGAGCAGGATGTAGTGGAATCAAGTCGCTTTTTAGAGGATTTGAGAGCAAACTTCCATCCACAGCCGGGATTTAAGGCAACTTATAAGTTTGATTTGCCGGAAGAGAGCAAGCCGCTGATTATTAAGGTTGACCACACAGAGATGGAGTGCTATTACGGTACAAGTGATAATGTAGATGTAGAACTTCAGATTTCAGCAGAAGTTATGAATGAGATTATTGAAGGAAGAATGACCTTCCAGAGAGCTTTTATGGCAGGTTCTATGAAGATGCGGGGAGATTTCAGGATTCTTCGAACTTTAGATGTGTTATATCGCTTTGCTGAGGCAAGCTAATATAAATGAAATATATCGCCTATGATTTTGGGCGTTTGAAAGGTAAGGTAACAGAATGGTAGATAATAATTGCATTTTTTGCAAGCTGGCGAATGGAGACATTCCAACAAATTCAATTTATGAAGATGATAACTTTAATGTAATCTTAGATAATGCCCCTGCGACAAAGGGACATGCTTTGATTCTTCCAAAGTCGCATTATAAGAACTTGTACGAAATACCGGAAGATACAGCGGCAGAGGTTATGAAGCTTGCTAAGAAAATGGCAGCATCCATGACAGAGAAGCTCGGATGTGAAGGCTTCAATCTGTTGCAGAATAATAATGAAGTAGCAGGACAGACAGTGTTCCATTTCCATATGCATCTGATTCCAAGATATGCCGATGACAATCAGCGTATTGCGATGCCGCCAATGGAGATGACACCCGACGAGCTTGCAAAGGTAAGAGATGAGTTGGCAATGTAATGAAGGATGGTGGAAGTAGTAAGATACTTCCACTTTTTGATTTTGAGTGAGAAATAGTAAATTGTGTATATAACAAAAAATGTACTGAGGTGCACAAAAAGCTTTTAATTCTAAGGCGAAAATAGAGACTTATAAAGTGCTTTGTGTATATAGAAAAAAAGTAGTGCAATATACACAGTAAAAAGAGGTTTTTGTGTGTAGGGAGAGTTTATTTTTTTCTATATACACAATTAGTAGTTGAAATAGGTGTTTTCAAGTAAAAAAAGAGTAGAAATTGTGTAGAAATGGACAATTATTTTGCATATACACAAAAATGAAAAATTAATAGGATTTAGTAGGAGGAGAAGGACTATGATTTTATCAGACAAGACAATTATGGAAATGTTAAAGAAGGGAACTTTGGAAATAGCACCTTTGACGGAGGAGCAGATACAGCCTGCCAGCGTAGATGTACGTTTAGGAAATACATTTAGTGTGGTAGAGGATTCTTCTACGGGAATCATTAATTTGGAAAAAGAGATTAAGTATAAAACAATAGAAACTGATACTTATGTATTGCTTCCCGGACAGTTTGTATTAGCAACTACCATGGAGTACTTTTCACTGCCGAATAATTTGACTGCGTTTGTGGAAGGAAGAAGTTCATTAGGACGTATGGGATTGTTTATACAGAATGCAGGCTGGGTGGACCCGGGCTTCAAAGGAGAGATTACGTTAGAATTGTTTAATGCAAATCGTTGTGCGATTGAGCTAAAAGCAGGTAGAAGAGTAGGTCAGTTAGTGTTTGCTGAGATGGATAAGGATGCGCTAAATCCATACCGTGGAAAGTATCAGGGGCAGAAAGGTGCAACAGGCTCGAGAGTATTTATGGATAAGGAGACAAACTAATGAGTCGCACAGAAAATGTAGAGCTTACAGTGTTATGCTTAATACATAATGAAAAGCAATATTTACTACAGGATAGAGTAAAGAAGGACTGGAAGGGGTACACGCTACCCGGTGGACATGTGGAGCCGGGCGAATCCTTTGTAGATGCTGTTATCCGTGAAATGAAGGAAGAAACCGGATTAACGATACAGAATCCAAAGCTATGCGGTGTGAAACAGTTTCCGATAGAGGGTGGAAGATATATTGTGTTCCTGTACAAGGCAGACCAATATAGCGGAGAATTGATTTCCTCTGAGGAGGGAGCAATGCACTGGGTAAATAAGGACGAGCTTGGCCGGGTAAATTTGGTAAATGATTTTCATGAGCTGCTTCAAATTATGCTGGATGAAGATATGAGTGAGTTTCAGTATGTAATAGAGGATGGAAAATGGAAGGCTGTTTTAAAGTAGGGAGAGTTAGAAATGTTATATCTAAAAGAAGCTAATATAGAAGATATACAGAAGGAATATTTATTTGTCCGTGATATGCCTGTTGATGAGAATGGATTGACGAATCAATGGAATGGAATATCAAGAGAAGAGTTTGATGATGCATTAAAGGCAATGATGGATTCTGCAAAAGGTGAAAATCTGCCAGAAGGGTATGTACCTGAGACGTTTCTTTTCTTGTGGAATGATGAGAAAATTGTGGGGCAGTTTCGAATCCGACATTACCTGTGTGAGTCCTTGCGAGAGGGTGCAGGACATATTGGATATTTCATACATAAGTCATGCCGAGGAAAAGGCTATGGTACAGAAGGACTTCGATTAACTTTGCAGATGGCAAAGGAAATCATCCCGGAGGATGAGGTTTATCTAAGAGTGGACAAGAACAATCCTGCTTCTTTGTATGTAATGTTAAAGAATGGTGGGTATATTCATCATGAGGATGAAGCGAAATATTATGTGAGAATTAAAAAGGAAAATAAGATATGAATAGCATCGGAAAATTAAGAAACATGACAGCGATTTACCTAACGCATCAAGGAAAAATACTCTTGTTACATAGGCATGGTTCTAAGGTTGTCGACAATATGTGGGTTGGGGCAGCAGGAGGACATTTTGAGGAATACGAATTAAATGATGCGAAGGCTTGTGTGTTGCGAGAGCTAGAAGAAGAGTTAGCTGTTACGGAAGATATGATATGTAATTTACAGCTTCGCTATGTCTCGCTTAGATGGACAAAGGGAGAAATACGTCAGAATTATTATTTCTTTGCAGAATTAAAAGAGGATATTGGAAACAAGCTATCCTCTAATGAGGGAGAATTAAAGTGGTTTGACATAGAAGAATTATCGGAGCTAAATATGCCGTTTTCAGCGCAGTACATGATGGAGCATTATGTAAGTGTGGGAAGACATAATGATAAATTGTACGGTGGAGTAGCGGATGGGACAAAGGTAGTTTTTATAGAGATGCCGGAGTTTTAGGTAGAAAGAGGAGTAAATGATGAAATTACAAGGTAAAAACATATATTTAGCATTGCTTGAACGTAAGGATTGCAAGCAGCTTTGGAATGATTTTGAGTATGATTTCGAACATCCGACAGAGGAATTTAATATTGGACACTCTGATGAAAAGGCGGATGGATGGTTTGACGAGATTCAAAAGCTACAGGGAAATCAAAATGTACGATTAGGAGTTTTCTTAAATGACGGAAGTGTCATAGGAGATGTAGCGTTACAAGATATTAGTGTAAAGAATAGAAGCTGTTCTGTAGGTCTTGGAATTGCCAAGATAGAAAATCGCGCAAAAGGTTATGGAACAGAAGCAGTGCAGCTCATGATTGACTACGGCTTTCGTTATCTTGGTATGGAAAGAATTACAGCAAACACCCTTGAAATCAATGCAGGTGCACAGAAGGTGATTACACGTTGTGGAATGATTCTTGAGGGCCGTGAGAGGAAGGCAGTTTATTTGAATGGAAATAAATATGACAGATTGTGTTATGCGATATTGAAGGAAGAGTATTTTAGTTAGTGATGGATATGTGGTTATGAAAGAGATGGGAATATTAATAGCAAAAGGTAATACCGCAGAAGTTTTTGAATATGAAAATCATAAAGTTTGCAAGTTGTTTCGTACGGGATATCCGAGGGAATATGTAGAATTGGAATATCGTAATGCGCATGTGATGTATCAGGAGGGATTACCAGTTCCCATGGTGTATGAAATTGTCGAGAGGAATAGTCGTTGTGGGATTATCTACGAAAGAGTGCAAGGAGAATCTCTCTATAATCTATTTTTGCAAGACAGAGAAGCTGCATTTGAAAAGTTTATTCATACACAACGAGAATTCTTAAAGCAAGAATCGAAAGAGCTGTTATCCTACAAAGATTTCATGATGGAAAGTATGAAAAGGGCGGATTTTAAGGGTGAAGATTTGATAGAAAAGATATTAAAGCTTCCAGACGGAGATTCAATTTGTCATGGTGATTTTCATCCAGGAAATGTCATGGTAAAGGCGGATGGAACAGTGGTTGTAATTGATTTTATGAATGTATGCCGTGGCAGATGGGAATACGATGTGGCAAGAACCTATGTTATATTGTCGGAGGTAGATAAAGGAGTGGCAGATGAATATCTACTAAAGTTTGATGTTGAGTATGAACAGATAGCCGAGTACATAGATATTGTGAGGAAATATCGCAAGTTTGAATTGAGGTGATTGCTTGAATCCATGGGAAAAGATAGACTTAAATGATTATGAAAGTCATATGAGCTTGGATAGCATTTGTCAGCTTCAGGCTCTGAATGAGATGATGAAAGACCAGTTTCATACATATAATACAAAGACAACCATGATTCTTGGAATAGCAGGTGGAAATGGCTTAGAGCATGTAGATCATATGGATAAGGTTTATGGTGTGGATGTGAATCCACAGTATTTACAGGTCTGTAAGGCTAGGCATCCGGAGTTGGATGGTATATTAGAGACTATTTGTGTAGACTTATTGTGTGATAGTTTGCAATTACCGACTGTAGAGTTGCTTGTTGCAAATCTGTTGATTGAATATATCGGATATGAAAGCTTTCAAAAGGTTGTAAGATATGTAAAGCCCAAGTATATATCTTGTGTTATTCAGATTAATCTAGACGATTCTTTCGTATCAGATTCGCCATATTTGCATGCGTTTGACTGCTTGGAGGAGGTACATCATCAGATGGAGGAACAAGTCCTTGTAAATAGTATGCAAGAGATAGGATATAAAAAGGAACAAGTACGAGAACAAGAATTGCCCAATGGGAAGAAGTTAGTAAGAATAGATTTTGTTAGGTGAAATGTAAATGAAGAAATTAATTCTATCGATTATGGTGGAAAAGTGATAGGCATTGGATGTGTGTTTGCACTAGGAATACCAACAATTTTACTGGTGATTAATCAAGTAGTAGCGTTAAAGCTAATTTCAATATTAGCAATAGTTTCTGCCGCTATCGGTGGAATAATTTTAGCAGGCTTTTTCATTCATTTGGCAATAGAGCTAAGACAGGATAAGAAAATAGATGCTTACTATAGTAGTCATAAGAATATTAATATAAAA
>SVFJ01000172.1 GCA_015056925.1 Lachnospiraceae bacterium
AATGCAGTTCTACTATACAGCAGTTCCTTCATCCCTTAACTTTAAGTTAAGAGCTAAAATTACAGTAGATCAGTGGTGGTTATCAAACGGTCAGGAGGGCTTCGGTCTTATGGCTGCCGATCAGCTTGGCGGTTCAGGCTGGAATAACTCTTACATGGCACTTGTATCTAAGGTAGAGTATTACTGGAATGATAATAAGTTAGAGGTAACAACAGACTCAACACAGAAGAAGGTATCTCAGAAGCTTGGTATTGCAGCTCAGGAGAAGATCGGTATCACAAAGGATAACCTTGCTTTATTCGAGGCTAACGATACAGCAACAATTCAGAATTCATTCTTCTCAACAATGTACGGACTTGAGCAGAGATATCCGGATGCAACTAACCTTATAGGTAATGGTATCAATGTTGTAACGGAAGACTTTTTCCGTGAGGAAGGCGAGGAGCTTATTAAGGGTGATCTCGTTACAGAGATGTATTTAACACTCGAAAAGAATAATACAGGTTATTTCGTGACATACGAGACAGCGGACGGAAGTTATTCAAAGACTAAGAAGTATTATGATACAGAAGCATTATCAAAGATTGATCCTGATAATGTATATGTAGGTTTCTTTGCATCAAGATATGCACAGATTACTGTATCAGATGTAACATTTACAACAATTGACCCTTCAAAGGATGCTCCTAAGGAGGAAAAGCCAATCGAAAAGATTGCAGTTAATACAAAGATGCAGTCACCTACAGCAACAGGTAATAAGGATTATACATTAGTATTCTATGCTAACTGTGATGGTACAGCATCGGTAAATGATGGTTCAGGTAAGGTTATTGCAGAGAATGTAGCTGTTAAGGCAGAGCATAATACTGTTCTTTGCACAACAGAGTTAACAGTTGGCAATAACAACTTTGTTATCACATTTACACCTGACGAGAATTATGTTCCGGGTGTAGATCAGGTAATGGAGTCATATAAGTCAGAGAAGATTTCTCATATTGTAACACATAAGGTTTATGGTAAGGCGGGACAGTCAATCTGGGTTGCTTCTGGTGCATATGGCAAGGGTACAAAAGAGGATCCTATGAATATCTATGATGCTGTTAAGTATGTGCAGCCGGGTCAGACAATCGTTCTTACTGAGGGTGTATATTCACTTAACGAGGCACTTAGAATTGAGAGAGGTATTGACGGTACTGCAGAGAATAAGATTTATTTAATCGCAGATCCTGAGGCTAAGACAAGACCTGTACTTAACTTTGGTGGTTTTGGTGCAGGTATGACACTTGGCGGAGATTACTGGGTACTCAGAGGCTTTGACGTAACGAAGTCAGCAGATGCACAGAAGGGTCTTCAGATTTCAGGTGATTACAATCTTGTTGATAGTGTAAATGCTTACTACAATGGTAATACAGGTATTCAGATTAGCAGATATACAGGAACAGACCTTTATGAGGACTGGCCAAAGTATAACACAATCCTTAACTGTACATCATACGGTAACGCAGATGCAGGTTTTGAGGATGCAGATGGTTTTGCTGCTAAGCTTACAATCGGTGAAGGTAACGTATTTGACGGATGTATCGCACATCACAATGCAGATGACGGTTGGGATCTCTTTGCAAAGGTTCAGACAGGTCCTATCGGTTCAGTAACAATTAAGAACAGTATAGCTTATGCTAACGGTTTCCTCGAGGATGGTACTTTAGCAGGTAACGGTAACGGCTTTAAGCTTGGTGGTGACAGCTTAACAGGTAAGCATGTACTTGAGAACTGTATAGTTTATGATAACAAGAATAAGGGTATCGATTCCAACTCTTGTCCTGATATCATTGTTAAGAATTGTATTACATTTAACAATGGTGCATATAATGTTGCGTTCTATACTAACTCATCAGCTAATACAGATTTTAGCGCAGACGGACTTATTTCTTTCAGAAATGACAAGCGTGCAGAGTATCTTAATGTAAATGAGCAGCTTAAGCTTCTTGGTTCACAGGATGATGCTAAGGTATATAAGGCAAGCAATTATTATTGGAATCCGTCAGCAGGTAAATCAATGAACCTTTCAGGTGCAGAGGTATCAGCAGACTGGTTTAAGTCTCTTGATACAAGCATTGTTCCGGGAAGAAACGGTGATGGTACAATCGACATGAAGGGCTTATTTGATCTTACTGACAAGGTTCCTGCAGATGTTAAGGCAGCAGGTCTTGGTGCAGGTACAATTTCAGAGATTTCTGTAGTTCCTGCTTCAATCACTCTTGATGATATTGATGCAGGTAAAGAAATTGGAACTACCGCAGCACCGACAACTGATGGAACAACAGCAGGTAATCAGCCTGCTAACCCTGTTGAAGATGGCAATGATTCTAATGTTGGTCTTTATATCGGTATTGCAGTGGCTGCAGTTGTAGTAATAGCAGTAGTAGTGGTAATAGTATTAAAGAAGAAGGGTTCTAAGAAGAACTAATTAATAAAATCTCCTTCCAAAACCGTAATGGTTATGGAAGGAGATTTTTTGTGGAAAACTATACATTCCCATTCATTTTGCGAAACTGAGATGGAGAGCAGTTGTTGATGCGGCGGAATGCATCCCCGAAGTAATTACTGGTTTCATAGCCGCATTTTATGGCAATTTCGGTAATGCTCATATCCGTTTCCAAAAGCAGCTTCTCAGCGTGGACTATTCGCACGTTGTTATGGTACTCTTTGAAGCCGATGCCGTTTACGGATTTGAACTTGCTGGAAAAATAGGAAGGGTTAAGCCTATACATGTCAGCTACTCCTTCGAGGGTGAGTGGCTCATTGTAGTTGGCATCTATGTACCGAAGTGCCTCTGCTATGGCAATGTCGGAGATGAGGATTCTCTCTGCAGTTACATAGTTAGCATGAGTATTTCGACGTAGCAGTTCAATGATTATCTCTTGAAAATGCAGTTTACGCACGCAATCAGAGAATATATCTTCTTGCTGTGGCCATACGGAGTTTTCCGGAGATAGTGATACGGCGGGGCGATTATCTTCCATAAGTGTGGTGAACATGTGCTCAATATGAGAACGTGAATCCTGTGGAAGATAGATTGGTGAATTGTAAAAAAAACGATCCATCCAAATATCGCCGAATTCTTCGGCAATATCAGAGATATATTCAGAAGAGAACTCCACGGTCAAGCGTTCGCTGGTTGTACTTACGTAGGTGGTTTTATGAGGTACATTCGATGGTATTATAAGAATCATACCTGGTGTTAGGGTGTAATTAGTTTGCCCTGCCAGCATAGTGCATCCGCCGGATATGAGATAGTATAATTCACAGTGTGGATGTGAATGTGGTGTGT
>SVFJ01000039.1 GCA_015056925.1 Lachnospiraceae bacterium
GCGGCTGGCGAACCTTTCGATGAGTCTTTAGACTCCAACGCAGGTAATGAGCCCTTATAGGGCGTGAGCAAACCACCGGCTAAGCCGGTGGTGCTGATTTGATACGAATTTCCTATCAAATAAAAAGCTGCTCCGCGAGGATGCACACGCAAAAGTAAAGAAGATGTCGCATAAATGCGACGCTTTTGCGGCGCGGAATGTGCTGAAAGCATATTCTTTCTTATGCGCAGAATCACATAGAGAAAATTATCACTTCGTGATATGCGATTCGCGCGGCAAAGTGGACAAGTCCACTTTGTTCGTTCATTTTATAGAAATGTCATATTTCCTCCACTTGAATCGAACACATAATTGCGTTATACTATTATTATGTATACACTCTTGGTTAAACAGAGTCGTAAGAGTGATAAAAAGAAGAGATAGTTAAGGAATTATATATGGCTAGAAGAAAAGGATTAACCTTTTATCAGAAGAAAAAGAAGTTAAATGTGGCATTGATTAATGAAATATTCAGCTGGATATTCAGTATTTTTGCATCTATATTGTTGGCAGTGGTATTAGTGTATTGTGTGGGAATTAAAACCACAGTAATTGGTTCTTCCATGGAGCCGGGGCTTTATAATGGTCAGGAGATTTATCTTAACCAGGTCATTTACAGAGTTTCTAAGCCTAAGGTAGGAGATGTGGTTGTTTTTTTGCCCAATGGTAATGAAAAGACCCATTACTATGTGAAGCGAGTAGTTGGTACACCGGGGGACACCCTGATTATTAAGAATGGAATCTTGTATGTGAACGGTGCGATACAGGATGATTATTTTAATGATAAGATTGCGGATGCAGGCGTTTTAGAGAGCGAGTTGACGCTCGATGATGATGAGTATTTTGTAATCGGTGATAATTGTAATAACAGTGAAGATAGCAGAAATGCCAATATCGGAACAGTGAAGAAGAGTTATATCATAGGTAAGGCTTGGTTTCACACAGCAAAGGAAGATAGCGGCATGGGATTTATAGAGTAGATTTTAGAAAGGCGAGGTTATCAGATGGCAAATTATCAGTGGTACCCGGGACATATGACCAAGGCAAAGAGAATGATGCAGGAAGACATCAAACTCATTGACCTTGTGATTGAACTGGTGGATGCAAGAATTCCGCTGAGCAGCAGGAATCCGGACATAGATGAGTTGGGCAAGAATAAGGCGAGATTGATTTTGTTAAATAAGTCGGATTTGGCAGACCCAAGACAGAATAAGCAGTGGATGGAATACTTTCAGGCAAAGGGCTTCCATGTGGTAGAGATTAATTCTAAGACAGGAAGCGGTATAAAGTCCATTAATGGTGTGGTGCAGGAGGCTTGTAAGGAAAAGATAGAGCGTGACAGAAGACGAGGTATTATCAACCGGCCTGTACGTGCAATGGTGGTAGGTATTCCGAATGTAGGAAAGTCGACCTTTATTAATTCGTTTGCAGGAAAAGCATGTGCAAAGACAGGAAATAAGCCGGGAGTTACCAAGGGTAAGCAGTGGATTCGTTTGAATAAGAGTTTGGAGCTTTTGGATACACCGGGTATTCTTTGGCCAAAGTTTGAGGACCAGTTGGTTGGCTTAAAGCTGGCGTTGATTGGTTCTATTAATGATGAGATTTTGCATCAGGATGAACTGGCATATGAGTTGATTAAGCTGTTAAAGAATGGTTATGCAGACCTATTAAAGAGCAGATATGAGATAGAACTTGCAGATGACCCATATCAGGTTTTGCGTGATATCAGTATCAGCAGACACTGCTTTTTAAAGGGTGAGGAGCCGGATATTATGAAGGCTTCTTCTATATTAATAGAAGACTTTAGAAACGGAAGATTAGGCAGAATTACAATGGAGTCTCCGACACCATCGGAGCAGGCAGTGTTGGATTCTGAGGTGACAGGTGAGTAGGATGAAGAATATATTAAAAGAGATATTGAGCACCAGTGTATATTTACTGGTGGCACTTTGCGTGGCTTATTTGATTATTACTTATGTGGGACAGAGAACACAGGTAAAGGGTGCCAGTATGGAGTGTACCTTGTATGATGAGGACACGCTGATTGTAGATAAGATTAGCTATCGTTTTTCAGAACCTGAGAGATTTGATATTATCGTATTTCCATATCAGTATAAGACAGATACCTATTATATTAAGAGAATTATCGGATTACCGGGAGAGACAGTTAGAATTGATTTAGAGGGAAATATCTATATTACTGCACCGGGAGCGGAGCAGGAGGAGCTTTTGGTAGAGTCATATGGTAAGGAGATTATACAGTATCCGGGACTTGCGATAGACCCTGTGGTACTTGATGAAAATGAATACTTTGTATTGGGTGATAATCGTAATAATAGCTCAGACAGCCGTAGTGCAGATGTTGGTAATATTAAGAGAGAGGATATTATAGGCAGAGCATGGCTTCGTATCTGGCCGTTGGAGGATTTTAAGTTCTTAGATGACAAGTAGAAAGGACAATGTACGACTATGGAGAAGAAGATAAGCGAGATTAAAAAGGAATGGATGGCAGCTAATGAAAAAGAGCTGCCTCTTTTTGTGCAGACATATGAAAGTGATGAAAGAGCAGGCGTGCAGACTTTGGTTGCAAAGGCAAGAAAAGCAATGGATGCTTTGGAGAAAGAGATAGCCCGTACAGAAGAGATGAAGCGCTATGAGAAAGAGTATGAGCATATGGGGTATGTTTGCGGTATTGATGAGGTTGGGAGAGGACCATTGGCAGGACCGGTTGTAGCGTGTGCGGTGATTCTGCCAAAGGATTGTAAGATACTGTATTTAAATGATTCCAAGCAACTGACAGCGAAGAAGAGAGAGGAATTGTTCGATAGTATTATGGAGGAAGCGGTTGGTGTAGGAATCGGCTGTGTTTCTCATGAGAGAATTGATGAGATTAATATTCTGCAGGCAACCTATGAGGCGATGCGTGAGGCTATCAGCAAATTGCCGGTAAAGCCCGATATATTATTAAATGATGCTGTAACGATACCGCAGGTGGATATTACACAGGTACCGATTATTAAAGGAGATGCCAAGAGTGTATCTATAGCAGCGGCAAGTATAGTTGCCAAAGTAACGAGAGACAGAATGATGGAGGAGTATGATAAGCTCTATCCAGAGTATCAGTTTGCATCGAATAAGGGGTATGGTGCAGCAGTGCATATTGCGGCGATTAAGGAAATTGGTCCTTCGCCGATTCATAGAAGAAGCTTTATTGGAAATTTCTTATAAAAAAATAAGCATTGTGTGAGGGAAGAAGGTGAATCGATGGACGGATTTGGTCATTTGTCGGGGATGGGACAGCCCGTCAGCAGAGGTGTCAGTTATCAGCCCAATGCAGTTACCGTGGATTTGAGTCAGCTAAAGCAGGGAGATGTTTTTAAGGGGGAGATTACTGCGGTAAGTGGTGAGGAGGTACAGCTCTATCTTGGGAATGGGCAGTATATGCAGGCAAGATTAGAACATGATGTACAGCTGGCATTAGGACAGATACTGAATTTTCAGGTACAGTCAAATACAGGGGATAAGCTGGTGCTTAAGCCTCTTTATCAGAATGCTTATCAGCAGAGAGTGGGAGAGGCTGCATTAAAGGCGGCAGGAATCCCTGTAAATGAGAAAAATATGCAGCTAATCGCGAAAATGATAGAGAATGGTCTGCCGATTCATAAGGAGTCTGTGGGAAAACTGTATCGACAGATGCTTGGTACACCAAAGGCATCCATGGAGCAATTGATGCAGATGAATAAGATTCAGCTTAAAGTTACACCGGAGAGTCTTGCGCAATATCAGAAATATGAAGGATTGCAGCACAGTCTGACAGCGGCAGTACAGGAGATGACAGATGAAGTGTTTCTGGTATATGATGCCTTACAGAATGGTGAAAAAGGTGAGTCGGTACTGCAAAGTGTGAATGTGACTGTGATGAAAGAAAATGCGCAGATAGAATTGCGGCAGACAGAAGCAGTACCGCAGGGGCAGGCAGATATTGCTGCAGAGAAGAGCATACAAGCGAACGGAAGTGTCTTGACAGAACAAATGACACAAGGCAGTCCAATACACAATACTGATGGACAAGGTATGATGTTGCAACAGCCAATGGATGGTGTAATGTTTATGGATAGATTGTTGCATATCATGAATGGTGACAAGAATGTAGAAACAATGAGAGAAACGTTTGGGCATAATGCAGAAGTGCAGCAATTTGGAGAGCAGTCAGCGCCACAGCAGGTGGCGGATAGGCTGATACAAGGATTACGGGAAAATCAGCTTTCGTTGCAGGATATAGAAGGTTTGTTTCGGACTAAGCTTTCACAAACTGAGTTTGGAACGGATTTTGTCAGGGAAGTGAAGGAAAAGCTTTTTGCTTCAGAAACGTTTCGTAGTCGTTTGCAACAAGAGATGGAAGCAAATTGGAGATTAACTCCTGATGAGATTATGGAGGACAAGACATCTCAGTTCTATAAGAGACTTTATGAGCAGAGTAATGAGCTTTCAAGACTGATGAATGAGGCAGCACAGGAAGTATCTGTGCAGACAGGTAGTGCACGAAATGTTCAGCAGAATATAGAGTTTATGAATCAGTTGAATCAGGTATTTCAGTATGTGCAGTTACCGTTAAAATTGTCAGAAAACAATGCGCATGGAGAGCTATATGTATTTACAAATAAAAGAAACCTTGCAAAACGTGATGGCAGTGTGACGGCATTGTTGCATTTAGATATGGAGCATCTGGGGAATATGGATATTCATGTTGCAATGCAACTGGATTCTAATCAGGTTACTACCCGATTTGCAGTACAGGAAGAGATGCTGGAGTTTGTAGGTGCCCATATGGATTCTTTGACCAAGCGCTTGAAGGAGAAAGGATATACTTGCAACACGAGCTGTGAAGCAGGTATAGAAGAGAAGTCGGTGATAGAATATGTCGAAGAACAGATAGCAGGAACGACAGTACCTTTGATGTATCAGAGCTTTGATATTAGGGCATAGGGGGATGGATATGGTAAATGAGCATGAGAAGAGGCAGAAGCCGAAACAGGCAGTTGCCTTGGAGTATAATCCGGAGGACCAGGCACCGAAAATTGTAGCGATTGGACAAGGGGAGCTTGCGGAGAGGATAATAGATAAGGCAAAGGAATCGGATATTCCGATTCGTCGAGATGATAAGCTGGCAGGGACACTTGCGAAGTTAGAGATTGGTGAGATGATTCCACCGGAGCTATATGAAGTAGTAGCAGAAATACTGGTGTTTGTAGACAGTATGGATAAGCTGAAGGCGAAGATGGAGCATTCGCGCGGGAAGAAGTGATGCGCATAAAATACATTCATAAAAGTAAGATTTGAGATGGGAAAGGCATGAATTACATGCAAAATAACAGAACAATCGGGACAGAGTATGAGGAACGTGCTGTTATGTATTTGCGACAGCAGGGAATGCATATTCTTGAGAGGAATTTTAGAAATCAAAAGGGCGAGATAGATATTATTGCCAAGGATGGAGAATATATTGTATTTATCGAGGTGAAATATCGCAGGTCCGAGCAAAAGGGAACACCTGCGGAGGCGGTAACCTATGCAAAGCAAAAGACGATATGTCGTGTAGCAGATTTTTACAGATTAAAGCATGGATTGGGTGAATTTACTCCGATTCGATATGATGTGGTGGCGTGTAGCGAGGATGAAGTTACATGGTATCCCAATGCATTTGCGCATATTTATTAGTGAGATATATTAGGGAAATTGTGAACGTTGATATAGAAAGACAATATCAATTGCGGAAGGATTAGAATGCAGATAGAGTGGAATAAGAAGGGTGAAGCAGAGTCATTGGAGACAAAGCATTATTTATATGTGGGATGTGGAGAAAATCAGGTAACAGTACCTTATCTGGTATTTCCCGGCTTAGAGCAGACAGGCATTGTAAAGCATCTCTTTACAACAAGGCTTGGCGGTGTGAGCAGTGGCGAGTTTGCAAGTCTGAATCTAAGCTATACAAGAGGCGATGATAAGGCTTGTGTGGATGAGAATTACAGGCGTGTTGCGGCAGTACTTGGCTGTGAGGCGGGGGATATGGTTTGCTCTGACCAGACACATACGGCAAATGTCAGAAGAGTAACGGCACAAGATAAGGGAAAAGGCGTTGTTATCCCGCGGGATTATACGGATGTAGATGGCTTGATTACGAATGAAAGAGGTGTTGCACTGGCTACCTTTTATGCGGACTGTGTGCCGTTATATATGGTAGATACAGAGAATAAAGCGATTGGATTATCACATTCCGGCTGGCGCGGAACTGTGCAGAGAATTGGGGCAGTGACTTTACAGGAGATGGCTAAGGCATATGGAACTAAGCCTAGTGATGTCAGAGTGGCAATTGGACCTTCTATTTGTCAGGATTGTTATGAAGTTAGTAAGGATGTGGCAGAGGAATTTGATAAGGAGTTTTCGACAGCTGTTGATTATGTAAAGGAGTTTGCGAAAAGAGGCTTAGGAGAAAACTTGTTTTATGAAAAATCTAATGGCAAGTACCAGTTGAATCTGTGGTTTGCAAATTATATAGTATTTCGTGAGGCAGGAGTATTGGATGAGCAAATAGAGATTACGGATGTGTGTACCTGTTGTAATAGTGAGCTTTTGTTTAGCCATAGAGCAAGTCAAGGTAGGAGAGGCAATTTAGGTGCATTTTTAGTTTTGTGTGACGATTAAAGGTGATTTTTATGATTTGCTCTTTTGAAAATGAAGATAACTTGTTAGGTGTCTGAAAAAATAAAATTATAGATTTGAAATGCTTGAAAGTTCTGGGTGGGGTATGGTACACTATGCATAATGATTGACGGAAAGGATTGTGGCTTTTGTGATAGATTTTCGTGAGATTCCATTTTCAGCAGAGGACTTGAGAGAACTTGAATTTTTAAGACTTGATTTTGTGTTTCAGCCTATTTTGTATGCAGAGAGTTTGAAGGTGGTTGCTTACGAAGCATTGATGCGTCCACAAGGTATGTCACCGCTAGAGTTGATTGAAGAGTATCAAAAGAAAGATAAACTTTATGTAATAGAAATTGCCACATGCTTTGGCGCCACATTAGAGTATAGAAAGCGTGGTTATACGCAGAATATATGTATAAATTCTTTCCCGAGCGAGGTGCTATCCAAGGAACAGATTGATATGTACTTTGAGTGTTTTCCAGAAATGGAAGACAAAATCATCGTTGAGATGGTAGAGTATACCGAATTAAATAAACATAATTGGGCAATGAAGAAGCTTGAAATCAAAGATCATGGAATGAAAGTTGCATTGGACGATTATTCGACTGGTAATAACGATAAGTCAGCGGTGGAATACTTTGAACCGCACTATGTGAAGTTGGACCGCTCGTTGATATCGGGTATTCATCTGAAGAAAGAGATGCAGCAGAATATCATTGAATTAGTAAAAGAATTTCATGATAAAGGGATTGAGGTTGTTGCTGAGGGAATCGAAGAGAAAGCAGAATTAGATTTTTTGAGAGAGCAAGCTAAAGTTGATTATGTGCAAGGATATTATCTGGGCAGGCCACAATAACAGAATATAGAAATAAAGAATGAAAAAGATAATTGACAAATGAAAAATAGATTACTATAATCTATTATTATATATTTGAAAGTAAAAGCGATGAAAAGAATAAGTAGTATGCAGGGAAACTTACAGAAAGTAGCCGGTTGATGAGAGGCGCAAGGGAAGCTGGATATGAATACCTCTTGGAGCTGCACACCGAAACATTTTAGGATGGAAGTAGGCTGTGACGGAAGCCCGAACGTTATATTGGGAGAGTATCATTTCTATTTCTTTTGAGATAGAAGTCGTACTTGCTAAGGCATATGATGTGAGTCATATGTAAATAAAGGTGGTAACACGGGTAATAACCTCGTCCTTTAACGTAACAGATAAAGGGATGAGGTTTTTTTATGTACATATGTACATTCCCCTCATTCCATCACGCCGATG
Organism: Lachnospiraceae bacterium; assembly: GCA_015056925.1. Taxonomy (GTDB): domain Bacteria; phylum Bacillota; class Clostridia; order Lachnospirales; family Lachnospiraceae; genus COE1. Next base: position 8,021 of record SVFJ01000039.1, read on the forward strand.
CTGGGCGCTATACAGCATAGAAAGAGGAGAATATGACATTATACGAAGAATTAGTTGCTCGCGGATTGATTGCGCAGGTAACAGACGAAGACGAAATTAAAGAATTAATTAACAATGGAAAGGCTACCTTTTACATTGGATTCGACCCAACAGCAGACAGTTTACATGTAGGGCACTTTATGGCTCTTTGTTTGATGAAGCGTTTGCAGATGGCAGGTAATAAGCCAATCGCTTTAATTGGCGGTGGTACAGCGATGATTGGTGACCCATCCGGTAAGACTGATATGCGTAAGATGATGACAAAGGAAACTATCAATCATAATGTTGAGTGTTTCAAGAAGCAGATGAGCAGATTTATTGAGTTTGGTGAGGATAAGGCAAGACTTGTTAACAATGCGGACTGGATTCTTGATTTGAATTACATGGATTTGTTACGTGAGGTTGGACCTCATTTCTCTGTAAACCGTATGTTGGCGGCTGAGTGCTACAAGCAGCGTATGGAGAAGGGGTTGACATTCCTTGAGTTTAACTACATGATTATGCAGAGCTTTGACTTCTACACATTATTCCAGGAGTACGGATGTAATATGCAGTTTGGTGGAGATGACCAGTGGAGTAACATGCTTGGCGGTACAGAGCTTATCCGTCGTAAGCTTGGTAAGGATGCATACGCTATGACAATCAACTTACTTCTGAACTCAGAGGGTAAGAAGATGGGTAAGACAGAGTCAGGTGCTGTATGGCTTGATGCTGAGAAGACTTCCCCATACGAGTTCTTCCAGTACTGGAGAAATGTATCTGATGCAGATGTTATTAAGTGCTTGAAGATGTTAACATTCCTTCCGTTAGAGGAAATCGAGAAGATGGAGAGCTGGGAAGGCAGCGAGCTTAATAAGGCAAAAGAAATCCTTGCATTTGAGTTAACAAAGCTTGTTCATGATGAAGAGGAAGCTACAAAGGCGATGGAGGCTTCTAAGGCATTATTTGCAGGTGGCGGTAACCTTGAGAACATGCCTGCAACACAGCTTACAGATGAGGATTTTTTGGATGGAGGCATTGATATCCTTTCTATTCTTGTAAAGGCGGGTATGACAAATACACGTTCAGAGGCAAGACGTGCCGTAGAGCAGGGCGGTGTTACGGTAAATGGTGAGAAGGTAACAGATGTTAAGACTGTTTACGGTAAGGATGTATTTGCAGAGGAATTCATTGTTAAGAAGGGTAAGAAGAGCTTTAATAAAATTACATTATAATAAAAAAGTGCAGCCGTGTTGGCTGCACTTTTTATGCTTTATATAATTCAAGAATCTTTTGAATCTTACCTGTTGGAGTAGAAACGTTCTCCATGGATAAGTCGTGGTTCATAAAGTCGATGATGGAAGCCATGAACTTACACATATCAGCTTCGATATAATAAGGTTTTGTCATTAACTCAGGTGGACGATAAGCAAGGTTAGTGGTGATAACTCTGTCGAATACACCTTCCTCGTAAGCTTTGTCAAAAGCAGCAAGTCCATTTGTGAAGAGACCAAAGGTTGTACAAATAAATACACGCTTTGCACCCTTTGCCTTGAGCTGCTTAGAAGTATCAATCATACTATCACCTGATGAAATCATATCATCGATGATAATGATATCCTTACCAGTAATATCGTTACCAAGGAATTCGTGAGCAACGATAGGATTCTTACCATTTACAATCGTAGAATAATCACGACGCTTGTAGAACATGCCTGTGTCTGCACCTAATACGTTAGAGAAGTAGATTGCTCTGTCAAGAGCACCCTCATCAGGTGAGATTACGATGGTATGGTCCTTATCAATTATCAGATTCTCTTCACGCTCAAGAAGAGCCTTTGCAAACTGATAGTGAGCAGTAAAGTTATCAAAACCATTTAATGGTGCTGCATTCTGAATACGTGGGTCATGTGCATCAAAAGTAATAAAGTTAGATACACCCATTTCTGTTAGTTCTTCAAAAGCATAGGCACAATCCAAGGACTCACGTCCCGTTCTTCTGTGCTGGCGTCCTTCGTATAAGAACGGCATAATAACGTTAATTCTATGAGCCTTGCCTGTAGTAGCGGCAATCACACGCTTTAACTCCTGATAATGGTCATCAGGTGACATGTGATTTACATAGCCGTTCATCTTATAGGTAAGACTATGGTTGGTAACGTCTACAAGGATAAATAAATCCTTACCACGAACTGTTTCGTTCAAAACTGCCTTGCCTTCACCGCTCTGGAAGCGTGGAGTGGAAAAATTCAGCATATAATCATCCTGCTGATAGCCCTGAAATGCAGGGTCATTGATATAGACATTGTCTACATTCTTACGAAAATCAACGAGATATTCATTTACTCGTTGTCCAAGCTCAGCGGCACTTTGTAAAGCAACAAGCTTTAATGGTGCAACAGGCATAGCATTTTTTAATTCCTGTAAATTTGGCATTTGTTTATCAGACCTTTCCATAAAATAAGGGAAGACTTACTTCCCCATACTATCTATTATTTTATAACATTCAGATAGTGACACGTCAAGCAATTTCGGTTATGATATATATTAATAGTTCACCAAAGAATATAGACAAGGCAAAAAAGTGCTCGCACATTTTTTGACGTGTTTATATTCTTTGAGGGAGCGCCGACATATGAGCAAAGTTAGCTACGAAGTAGCGGGAAGCAGCGTAGCTGCGACTTTGCGAATGGCGCGTGTGAACGTCATTTGCGAGAGGAATCAATGAGATGAAGAAAAACGTAGAACATATCATAGATAAAGTAGAGTCCGGAAGCATTGCCGAGGAGCTTGAGATGGAAGTCGGTGATGTTTTGTTGGAGATTAACGGACAAAGAATAGAAGATATCTTCGATTATCAGTATTATACACAGGACGAGTATATCGAGGTGCTGATTCGTAAGCCTTCCGGTGAGGAGTGGCTCTTGGAGATTGATAAGGAGTACGATGAGGACTTGGGAATCAGCTTCGAGAACGGATTGATGGATGATTATCGTTCCTGTCATAATAAGTGCATTTTTTGCTTTATTGACCAGATGCCAAAGGGCATGAGAGAGACCTTGTATTTTAAGGATGATGATTCCAGATTATCCTTTTTGCAGGGGAATTATGTGACATTGACAAATATGTCGGATGAAGATGTGGATAGAATTATTAAGTATCATTTGTCACCGATTAATGTCTCCTTCCAGACAACGAATCCTGAGCTTCGTTGTAAGATGTTAAATAACCGTTTTGCAGGACAGGCTTTGGAGAAAGCTTGGAAGCTTGCCAAGGCAGGGATTACCATGAATGGACAGATTGTTCTCTGCAAGGGGGTAAATGACGGCGAGGAATTGGAAAGAAGTATCAGGGATTTATCCGAGTTTCTTCCGACTTTAGAGAGCGTTTCGGTGGTTCCGGTAGGATTATCGAAGTATCGAGATGGATTGTATCCTCTTGAACCGTTTACGAAGGAGGATGCCAAGGCAGTGCTGGATGTGATTCATCGCTGGCAGGAGAAGCTCTATCCTGAGTATGGTCTGCATTTTATCCATGCAAGTGATGAGTGGTATATTCTTGCAGAGGAAGAGATGCCGGCAGAAGAGACTTATGATGGATATTTGCAGCTTGAGAATGGTGTCGGAATGCTTCGTCTTCTGATGAATGAGTTTGAGGAAACGATGGCTGAGAAATTGCCATATAAGGGAGGAATGCGAACTGTTTCACTGGTGACAGGACGTCTTGCATACAGATTTATTAAGGAAATGGCAGACCGCATGATGGAAGCCTATCCTGAGCTGACAATACAGGTATTTGCGATAAGAAATGATTTCTTCGGAGAATTGATTACCGTATCAGGACTATTGACGGGGCAGGATATCTTAGCGCAGCTTAAGGATAAGAAGCTTGGGGATAAGGTGCTTTTACCGCAGAATGTACTTCGAAGCGGGGAGACGGTTTTCCTTGATGATATGACAGTTGCACAGCTTGAAAAAACTTTACAAGTGCCGATAGATATTGTAAAATCAAGCGGTCGGGATTTTGTTGAAGCGATACTGAATAATTAACGAATAGGCATCTATGCCTAATCACAGAAATGGAGCAGATAAATGGGAAAGAGTAATAAGAAGCCGATTGTTGCGGTGGTTGGACGCCCTAACGTTGGTAAATCTACATTGTTTAATGCGCTTGCCGGTGAGAAGATTTCTATTGTAAAGGATACACCGGGTATTACAAGAGATAGAATATATGCTGATGTGTCTTGGCTTGACTGGAATTTTACAATCATTGATACAGGTGGTATTGAGCCGGACAGCAATGATATTATCCTCTCGCAGATGCGTGAGCAGGCTGAGATTGCGATTGCAACTGCTGATGTTATTATTTTCCTTGTGGATGTAAAGCAAGGACTTGTAGACGCAGATGCTAAGGTTGCAGATATGCTTAGAAGAAGTCATAAGCCTGTTGTTCTTGTTGTAAATAAGGTTGACAGCTTTGCAAAGTTCGAGGCTGATGTATATGAGTTTTACAACCTGGGTATTGGAGACCCTGTACCGATTTCAGCAGCGAACCGTCTTGGAATCGGAGAGATGTTAGATACTGTTACTGCACTTTTTGATAAGGAAGCCTTAGAAGTAGAGGAAGACGAGAGACCACGTGTTGCTATTGTAGGTAAGCCAAATGTAGGTAAGTCATCTATTATTAATAAGCTTTGCGGTGAGAATAGAGTAATCGTATCTGATATTGCAGGTACAACAAGAGATGCCATTGATACAGAGGTTATTAACAATGGCAAAGAGTATGTATTTATTGATACAGCAGGTCTTAGACGTAAGAATAAGATAAAGGAAGAGCTGGAGCGATATATGATTATTCGTACAGTCAGTGCGGTGGAGCGTGCTGATGTTGTTGTGCTTGTAATCGATGCTGAGGAAGGTGTTACAGAGCAGGATGCTAAGATTGCAGGTATTGCTCATGATAGAGGTAAGGGTATCATTATCGCTGTGAATAAGTGGGATGCCGTAGAGAAGGATGATAAGACTATTTACCGTTTCACAGAGAAGGTTAGAAATATCTTATCCTTCATGACCTATGCAGAGATTGTATTTATTTCTGCAAAGACCGGACAGCGTTTGAATAAGCTCTTTGAAACAATTGATATGGTAATCGAGAACCAGTCACTTCGTATTGCAACAGGTGTTGTGAATGAAATTGTAACAGAGGCAGTGGCATTACAGCAGCCGCCTTCTGATAAGGGTAAGAGATTAAAGATTTTCTATACAACACAGGTAGGCGTAAAGCCGCCAACCTTTGTAGTGTTTGTAAATGAGAAGGAGCTTATGCATTTCTCTTATGTAAGATACTTGGAGAATAAGATAAGAGAAACATTTGGATTTAGAGGAACATCTCTGAAGTTTATTATAAGGGAGAGAAAGGACAACTAGGGAGTATGATACGCGTTATTTGTATTGTAATTGGCTATATTTTTGGTTTGTTTCAGACAGCATACATTTATGGAAGAATGAAGGGTATTGACATCAGACAGCATGGAAGCGGCAATGCCGGTACAACAAATTCGCTTCGTGTGTTAGGCAAGAAGGCAGGAGCTATTGTATTTATTTGCGATATCTTGAAATGTGGTCTTGCAATGACAACCGTCAGACTTTTGTTTGGAGAGAGTCATGGTGATATGATTTATCTGTTGTCGCTTTATGCAGCAGCAGGTACAATTTTGGGACATAATTTTCCTTTTTATCTTGGATTCAAGGGTGGAAAGGGAATTGCATGTACTGCAGGTTTGGTTATTTTCTTCCATCCAATATTGATTCCGTTAGAGGCATTAACCTTCTTTGGAATCTTCTTCACAACACACTATGTATCATTAGGTTCTTTGTTGGTATATATTGTTCTGATTATTCAGATGGTTGCATTTGGGCAGGCAGGATGGTTTGATATGAGTCAGCCATACTTGAATGAGTTATATATTTTGCTTGTATTACTGGCAGCTCTTGCATTTTGGGGACACAGAGCAAATATTGACAGATTGATACATAAGAACGAAAGAAAGACATATCTTACAAAGAAGAGCGAGCAGTAAGGTTTGGGAAAGGGTATAGGTATTGAAATGGCAAAGATAGGCGTCATAGGAGCAGGCAGTTGGGGAATTGCACTTTCTGTACTTCTCTATAATAATGGACACGAGGTAACTGTATGGTCTAAGTTGGAAGATGAGATTACTATGCTGGATGCAGAGCGTGAGCATAAAGATAAGCTTCCCGGTGTTAAGCTTGCAGATGATATGGTATTTACTGTTGATTTAGAGTTAGCGATGAAGGATAAGGATATTCTTGTGTTGGCAGTTCCGTCACCGTTTGTAAGAGGAACAGCCCATGAGATGAAGGATTATATTAAGGAAGGCCAGATTATCGTTAATGTGGCAAAGGGTATTGAGGAGGCGACTCTGATGACTCTTTCGCAGGTAATCGAGGATGAACTTCCGGTAGCGGATGTGGCAGTATTATCAGGTCCTTCTCACGCAGAAGAGGTTGGAAGAGGAATTCCGACCACTATTGTAGTAGGAGCAAAGACCAGATGTACTGCAGAGCTGATTCAGAATACCTTTATGAGTGAGGTATTTAGAGTATATACAAGCCCAGATGTACTTGGTATTGAGCTTGGAGCAGCGTTAAAGAATGTGATTGCATTGGCAGCGGGTACAGCAGATGGTCTCGGCTATGGAGACAATACGAAGGCAGCTTTGATTACCAGAGGTATTGCAGAGATTTCAAGACTTGGTATCGCAATGGGCGGTAAGGCAGAGACTTTTGCAGGCCTATCAGGAATGGGTGATTTGATTGTTACTTGTGCAAGTATGCATTCCCGTAACAGAAGAGCGGGTATCTTAATCGGTCAGGGAAAGACGATGGAGGAAGCCATGGCTGAGGTTAAGATGGTAGTTGAGGGTGTGTATTCTGCAAAGGCAGCGATGGGGCTGGCTAAGAAGTATGGCGTTGAGCTTCCGATTATTGAACAGGTGAATGCTGTTCTGTTTGAAGGCAAGGATGCAGGTCAGGCAGTGAAGGATTTGATGATTCGTGATAAGAAGTTTGAAAGCCCGGATTTATTATGGAATTAAGATTTGAGGGAGTAGCGCAGTGGAATAACTGCGCTACTATTAAATAAAGCAAATAGAGAAAGGCAGGGTGATTCCTATGGGAAATACATTTAATAGTACAAATGAATATGTTGCTAGTGAAGAACTGATGGCAAGTGTAAATGTAGCGATTGCATTACAGAAACCGCTTTTAATTAAAGGAGAGCCGGGTACAGGTAAGACTATGCTTGCAGAAGCTGTAGCGAAGTCGCTTGGTAAGAAGCTGATTATATGGAATATCAAGTCTACAACGAAAGCGCAGGAAGGATTGTATGTATATGATACCATTCAGCGTTTGTATGACGGACAGTTTGGTGAAGAGGGTGTAGATGATATTGCAAGATATATCAAGCTTGGTAAGCTTGGTGAGGCATTTGATAGTGATGAGCAGGTTATTCTGTTGATTGACGAGATTGATAAGGCAGACCTTGAGTTTCCGAATGACTTATTATGGGAGCTTGACCAGATGGAGTTCTATATTCATGAGACACATCGTACGGTTAAGGCCAAACACAGACCGATTGTTATCATTACCTCTAATGCAGAGAAGGAGCTTCCGGATGCCTTCTTAAGAAGATGTATTTTCCATTATATTGATTTCCCAAATCAGGAGTTGATGGAGGAGATTGTTAAGGTACATTATCCGAATGTTGAGGAGAATCTGATGAAGCAGGCGATGCAGGTGTTCTATGATATCCGCTCTCTGCGAGATATGCGTAAGAAGCCAAGTACTTCTGAGCTGATTGATTGGATTAATGCATTACAGATTGGCGGAATTCCGGCCAATACATTAAGAGCAAATCTTCCGTTCCTTGGTGTAGTGGTAAAGAAGGACGAGGATTTGGAGACGGTAAGAAAAGAGATTAAGTAGTAGAGGAATCGGAAAGGAGGACTCTATGTTTTCAAAGTTTTTCTATACTTGTAAAAGTAAAGGATTGAATATCACTCTGAGTGAATGGCTTACATTGCAGGAAGCTCTGGATAAGGGGCTTTGTGAGGGATCACTGACACAGTTTTACTATGTGGCAAGGATGATTCTTGTAAAGAGTGAGACTGATTTTGATAAATTTGATATGGCATTTGAAGAGTGTTTTAAGGCGGTACAGCATGAAACCGAGGTTGGTGCACAGATGCTTCGCTGGCTGGATAAGTCTGATATGATGGAGCTTGCTCATGAGGAGGCAAGAGACCATCTCAATAAGATGGAGGGCGAAGCACAGCAGATTGACAAGGATGATGTAGAAGAAACCTTTAAGCAGCGACTGAAAGACCAGGATAGCGAGCATAATGGAGGAAGCTATTGGATTGGTACTATGGGTAAGACCTCCTTTGGTAATATGGGCGGTAATGTTGGCGGTGTCCGTGTCGGAGGAAAGACAGGTTATCAATCTGCCTTTTCGGTAGTCGGTGCCAGAAAGTATCGCGATTTTAGAGATGATAAGGTCATCGATAACAGACAGTTTCAACTGGCTTTGCGAAGACTAAGACAGTTCTCGACCAAGCTGGATATACCTAAGACAGAGCTTGATATTAACGGAACGATTGATAAGACCTGTAATAATGGCGGATATTTGCAGATTGTGATGGAGAAGCCACGAAAGAATGCAGTAAAGCTGTTGCTTTTGATGGATTCGGGTGGAACCATGATTCCGTATACGAATCTTTTAAATGATTTGTTCCAGGCTGTGCATAAGTCCAATCATTATAAGGATGTAAAGACCTATTATTTCCACAATTGTATTTATTCTAAGCTCTATAAGACACCTGAATGTGAGAATGGTGACTGGGTAGATACAGAGTGGCTTTTTAGAAATGTGGACAGTGATTATAAGGTGATTATCGTTGGTGATGCAGCGATGGCTCCGGAGGAGCTTTATTCAACAACAGGTAATTATAGAGGACCAAATGGTGGTTTGTCAGGCTATGAGTGGCTGCAACTGATGAAGCGTCATTATAAGAAGATTGTCTGGATGAATCCCAAAATGGCACCGGGACATGCACCTTGGCGTGAGGCTGAGACAGCGGTGAAGAATCTTTTCCCGATGTATAAGCTGACAGTTAAGGGACTGAATGAAGCAATGTACAAGCTAATGTCAAACAAATAAAAAATTTGTTGAAAATAGGACATATGGACTAGACTAATAAGGTAAAAACATACAATCAGCACTTAAATAACGGGTGTATTTAGGTGCTGATTTAATCTTGCTATTAAAGTAATTTAATGTTGTAATTTGTTGGAAATGTCAGTATAATTTTAATGTACGCGCGATTGTGAGTACATGGACACAGACCAACGGACTGGTACGTTCATAAAGAAGTAAGTGTGAAGTATAAGTAGTAATAGAGAGGTACGGAAACGTCATGGAGAAGAAGGTTCCTGAGAGAAAAGTTAGTTTAAGAGAGAACGATTTATTTTATGTGTATGATAAGAGAATAAATAAGTGTATTAAGGCTGATTGTGAAGGAACTGTAAAGTATGGACTTATTTATAAGGTGAATGTAGTAGACGAAGAGAATATGAACTGCTTTGAGTGTAATAAGTGTCATATGAAGTATACTCCATATCCGAATTATGTGCGTATTTCAAAGCCGGAGCTTCTGACGATTATGAATCAGGAGGAAGTTACAGCCAGAGATAAGAAGCGTGCAGAGGATGCTTTAAAGCAGGCTGCCAGATTAAAGGCAGAAGAGAAGCGTAAGAATGCTGCTAAGTTTGGTGATAAAAAGCCATATGATAAGAAGTCATATGGAGATAAGAAACCATATGATAAGAAGCCATATGGTGATAGAAAGCCATATGATAAGAAAACTTCTTATGGTGAAAGAAGAACTTATGATGCGAATAGAGCATATGAGAATAGAGATGCGAGAAATGGAGAGAAGAGTTTTTCTACTGAGCGTAAGTATGTAAGAAACGACGGCCGTAAGGGTAATATCGTGATTACGACAGGGAATGCTTCCGGTGGGTACTACAAGAAGCCGTATCAGAAGCCTGCTTACGACCGTGGAGAGAGAACGGAGGGCTCTGCATATAGCAGAAAGCCATATGGTTCTTATGAGAAGAAGCCTTATAATAGAGAGTATTCTGAGAGAAAGTCATACACTAATAACGATTCATCTGAGAATAAGACTTATAACAGAGGCGGATATACAAATAACGGATATCGCTAATTTAGAAATGATTGCCTGTCAGGCAATCATTTTTTGTTCTGAAATGGTAATAAGCGGCATACATTGTACAAATAAACAATGGAAGTAGTATTCGGATGGGGCAGATAAGTGCAAATCAGGAATATCATTTATACAATGATATGAAGTTAAGAACAGGTGGGGAAATCTACATTGGTGTTGTAGGTCCGGTGAGAACGGGGAAGTCCACCTTTATTAAGAAATTTATGGAGGTCATGGTATTACCTCAGATTACCAATGAGCATGAGCGTATCAGAACAAGGGATGAGCTGCCGCAAAGCAGTGGCGGAAAGACGATTACAACGACAGAACCGAAGTTTATTCCAAAGGATGCAACACAGCTTGAAATTTGTGACGGTGTACAGGTAAAGCTTCGTATGATTGACTGTGTAGGCTATATGGTAGAGGGTGCAGCAGGTCACATGGAAGAGGATATGGAGCGTATGGTAAGAACTCCTTGGTTTGAGGAGCCGATTCCATTTACGCAGGCGGCAGAGGTAGGGACGAGAAAGGTTATTCAGGAGCATTCTACGATAGGTATTGTGGTAACGACGGACGGAAGCCTTGGCGGCATCATGGAGAGTGCTTATGCACCTGCAGAAGAACAGACAATTCGAGAACTGCAAAGCATTGGAAAACCTTTTATTGTACTGGTGAATTCCACAAAGCCGTACAGTGAAGAAGCGACGGCTAAGGTCACGGAATTGGAGAGGAAATACGGAGTCAAGGCACTTGCCATGAATGTAGAGCAGTTAAGAAGAGAGCATTTTACGGAGATTTTAGAACAGGTTATGTATGAGTTTCCTGTTACAGTGGTAGAATTCATGACGCCGAAGTGGATGGATATGCTGGCAATCAATCATCCGATGAAGCAGGATATGATTGAGAAGCTCAAGGAGGTCATGGGAAAGGTACGAACTATTCGTGATATTCTGGAGCAGGAACTGACACTTACCAGCGAGTTTGTAAAGCGGTGTAAGTTCGACCATATGAATATTGCAGAGGGAGTTGCTGCTTATCAATTGGAAACGGATTCCAAGTATTATTATGATATGCTGAGTAAATTGACCGGGGAGTCGATTAACGGGGAGTATCAGCTTTTACAGCTGTTGTCAGCAATGACCGAAATGAAACGCGAATACGGTAAGGTAAAGCAGGCATTGGAAAGTGTCCGTCAAAAGGGCTATGGCGTGGTTACTCCTGAAAAGAGTGAAATCAGTTTAGAGACACCAACTGTTATTCGTCATGGCAATAAGTATGGTGTAAAAATCAAGGCGCAGAGTCCGTCAATTCACCTGATTAAAGCTAACATCGAAACGGAAATTGCACCAATCGTTGGAACAGAACAGCAGGCACAGGACCTTATTAAATACATATCAAGTACGGAGGCAAATGCAGACGGTATCTGGGAAACTAATATTTTCGGCAAAACCATCGAGCAACTTGTACAGGATGGTATCAATGGTAAGATTGCCATGATAGGTGATTCAAGTCAGGTTAAGCTACAGGACACGATGCAGAAGATTGTCAATGATTCAAATGGCGGCATGGTGTGCATTATTATATAATTTAGGAAAAGTTTAGAAAACCATTACAGAAATGTAGTGGTTTTTTTGCAATGTTTCAGCTATACTATTGCTAGACGTTTTCGTGCTTGGCATAGAAAAGAATGAACAATGAAAGTTTTTTTGTTATGAGGAGCGGATTATGGATAAGAAAGAGTTGATTCGATTAGCACTAGAGGCAAGGCAGATGTCATATTCGCCTTATTCCAAGTATAAGGTAGGTGCGGCGCTGCTTACTAAGGGCGGTAAGGTATATCAGGGCTGTAATATAGAGAATGCAGCATATACACCGACCAATTGTGCGGAAAGAACGGCATTTTTTAAGGCTGTCAGTGAAGGTGAAAGAGAGTTTGAGGCGATAGCCATAGCAGGCGGTTATGGTGAGGAACCTGTAGATTATGCATGGCCATGCGGCGTATGCAGACAAGTTATGATGGAGTTTTGTGAGCCAAAGAGCTTTCTTGTTATCACAGTGAAGTCTGAGACGGAATATCAGGAGGCAACATTGGAAGAGATGTTACCTTGTGGCTTTGGAGCTAACAATTTATAGGAGAGAGCGGGAGTATGGAATTAATTGTATTTTTGGGGCTGATATTTGCCGTATTTTTGTATGTAATGATTCGCGGCAGCGTGGAAGCCAAGCAGGCAAAGATAAAGCTTCGTAACAGATTAAGGGAAGAATATACAGAGAGATTTTTGGATAATGAGCTGTCAGAGGAAGAGCTTGCGCTGATTAAGAAACGTTTTCTTTATCGTCATGCCGAAGAAATTATCATTGATGATATTACTTGGAATGATTTGGATATGGATGATGTTTTCTGTCAGATGAATCGAACCTGCTCAGCGGTTGGGGCGGAGGCATTATATGATATGCTTAGAAGACCAAAGCAGAGAAAGGATGACTTTGAAGGCTTTGAAGAAGATGTAAACTATCTGATGGGACAGGAGGAGGAACGACTGAATCTACAGATGGTATTAAGCAATCTGCGAAGAAAAGGCAGATATTCCTTATATGATTATATTGACTATTTGGAGAGATTAGGCAAACGCAGCAACATGGTGCATATCCTGCAGTTGGCGTTGTTTATTGCATCTGTCGGATTGATTTTTGTAAATTCATCCTTAGGTGTTATGGCATTGATTGCTATGGCATGTGTGAATATTACAACCTATCTGGGACACAAGGGGAAGGTGGCTCCTTATGTAAGCACATTTTCTTATATTATGAAGATGCTGGACTGTGCAGATGAGATTTTGGCACAGCCTTTGACGGGGATGTCGGAGTATAGGGAGAAGCTAAAGAAGAACCGGGAGGCTTTCCGTGATTTTAAGAAGGGAAGCTCCATGGTGTTTAAGATGAATGATGCAGGGGCAGGAGACCCGGGAGAGATTATCTTTGATTATGTGAAGATGATGACACACATTGATTTGATTCAGTTTAATAAGATGCTGAATAAGACCTTGGAGTGTAAGAAGGAAATCATAGAACTGGCAGAGTGTATCGGGTATTTGGATGCAATGATTGCTATCGGTTCCTTTAGAGCTTCTCTGCCTTACTATGCAATACCGCAGCTACAGGAAAGCAAAATGACAGAGATTGGCATAGAGGAAGGATATCATCCGATGCTAAGAGAGCCTGTAGCCAATAGCTTTAAGCAGAAGCGAGGGGTGGTGATTACCGGTTCGAATGCGTCGGGTAAGTCAACATTCCTTAAGATGGTAGCGATAAATGCTATTCTGGCACAGACTGTACACACCTGTACTGCAAAGTGCTATGAGGCATCGATGTTTAGGATTTTGTCTTCTATGTCACTTCGTGATAATCTGGACAGTGGTGAAAGTTACTACATGGTAGAGATTAAAGCATTAAAGCGAATTATGGATGCGGCATCCAAGGAGGGCAATCCGGTGCTTTGCTTTGTAGATGAGGTGCTTCGTGGTACGAATACAGTGGAAAGAATTGCAGCATCCACACAAATACTGATAAAGTTATACACAAGCGGTGTGTGCTGCTTTGCAGCAACTCATGATATAGAGTTGACATACCTCTTGGAGAAAGAGTATGATAATTATCACTTTGAGGAAGAGGTAAGAGACGGAGATGTGTTGTTCTCGTATTGTCTTCATACGGGACGTGCACAGACAAGAAATGCCATTCGTTTGTTGCAGATTATCGGTTTTTCAGAGGATATTATTAAAGAGGCAGAGGATTTGGCATCAAGCTTTATGAAAACCTCTATATGGAGCAGAAAGGAAGCAAGATAATGTTTGTAAAGGTATTTACAGATGGTGCGGCACGTGGAAACCCGGAGGGGCCGGGAGGTTACGGCTGTGTATTACAGTATATAGATTCGAAGGGAGCTCTCCATGAAAGAGAGTACAGTGCAGGTTATAAAAAGACAACCAATAACCGTATGGAGCTGATGGCGGTGATTGTGGGGCTGGAAGCCTTGACTAAGCCATGTGAGGTAGAGGTGATTTCGGATTCTAAGTATGTAACAGATGCCTTTAATCAGCATTGGGTAGACAGCTGGTTGAAGAAGGGCTGGAAAAATAGTAGTAAACAGCCGGTGAAGAATATTGACCTGTGGAAGCGTCTGTTAAAAGCAAAGGAGATGCATCAGGTTCGTTTTACATGGGTGAAGGGACATGATGGTCATCCGGAGAATGAACGCTGTGATACGCTGGCGACAACAGCAGCTGATGGCAGTAATCTTTTGGATGATGTTGTGGCTGAGAGTTGACGGTTCCATTTGGCAGGTGTTATAATTTAAGAGTAGTTGATGTGACTACAAGATATTGTGTAGTATTCTTCCGGTACGGATTTTGGGTATCGTAGTAAATGAAAATGAGAGGGACATCAGTGTGAAAAATAAATTTTTCACACGCAAATTTGTGCCTACGGCCCAAAGTTTGCAGGTGTTGGAAAGGGCATGGTGATTTTATGGGTAATTTGATTTTGTTTGGCAGAGAGTTATTATCATATTTATTATTATTTGGTGTGATTGTTGCAGTATCGGCAGTAGGCGGATTTGTGGGACTTAAGATTTGGAAGCCTAAGAAGTAATGGCACTGATTTATATGGATTATGAATGGAAGACGCTCGTAAGGGGCGTCTTTTTTGGACTAAAAAAAATACATAAAAATGTGGATAACCACTTCAAACCCTACATAATTGTAGCTTTTTTTGAAAAAATATGTGAGAAAGGGGACTTTGGGTGGATTGACATAAATTTTGCTTTCCTCTATACTATTTATAGAGACACAAGATATAGTGTTTTCGAGGTGAAAACAACACAATATCTTTAAAATATAAGGTTTCCGATATTTTGTACGAAATTTGGTGATAAATATATGCTCAATTAGCTCAATTTAATGGAAATGAGTACATTTTTCGGAATAGCTGCACGTTTAGAGGTGGCATTGATATAGATAGTATAAGGAGGAGTAAACATGGGGAACGCATTGAATGACAAGAGACCGGAAGACAGCATCGATTACGGATGTCTGTACCAGCCTGCCAAGAAGGTTTATGTGATTAAGAAGGATGGCAGTAAGGAAGAGTTCAATGTTCAGAAGGTAATTACGGCAGTGGGGAAGTCGGCTTACCGTGCATTGACACAGTTCACAGAGGATGAGAAGAAGCATATTTGCGAGTATGTTGTTGCAAAGGTAGATGCAATGGATTCTACAGAGATTCCAATCCCTGTGATGCATAATATTGTAGAGAGCGCTTTGGAGGATGTACGTCCTATTGTTGCAAAGAGCTATCGTGATTATCGTAATTATAAGCAGGATTTTGTTCGCATGATGGACGATGTCTATAAGAAGAGTCAGTCTATTATGTATGTGGGAGATAAGGAGAATGCCAATACGGATTCGGCACTTGTATCTACCAAGAGAAGTTTGATATTTAATCAGTTTAATAAGGAGCTTTATCAGAAGTTTTTCATGACAACGGAGGAGATTCAGGCATGCCGTGACGGTTATATCTATGTACATGATATGTCGGCAAGACGTGACACGATGAACTGCTGTCTGTTTGATGTACAGAATGTTCTCTCGGGCGGTTTTGAGATGGGTAATATCTGGTACAATGAGCCAAAGTCTTTGGATGTTGCGTTTGACGTAATCGGAGATATTGTTTTAAGTGCTGCCAGCCAGCAGTATGGAGGTTTTACTGTACCTGAGGTTGATAAGATTCTGGCTCCATATGCCCAGAAGACATATGATACAGCGTATGCAAAGTATATCAGACTTGGTATTGAGGAAGAGAAGGCAGTAGCTGAGGCACTTGCAGATGTTGAGCGTGAGTATGTACAGGGCTTCCAGGGATGGGAGTATAAGTTTAATACGGTTGCCAGCAGCCGAGGAGATTATCCGTTCATTACTGTGACAGCAGGTATTGGCAGAACTCGTTTTGAGAAGATGGCTACGATTCAGATGCTTAAGGTAAGACGTAAGGGACAGGGCAAGAAGGATTGTAAGAAGCCTGTATTGTTCCCTAAGATTGTTTTCCTATATGATGAGAATTTACACGGACCGGGTAAGGAGCTTGAGGATGTGTTTGAAGAGGGTGTAAGATGCTCTGCAAAGACGATGTATCCTGATTGGCTCAGTCTTACAGGTAAGGGCTATATTGCAAGTATGTATAAGCAGTATGGCAAGGTGATTTCACCGATGGGATGTCGTGCATTCCTTTCTCCATGGTATGAGAGAGGCGGTATGCATCCGGCAGATGATAAGGATGTTCCTGTATTTGTTGGTAGATTTAATATTGGAGCGGTATCCTTACATTTACCTATGATTCTTGCAAAGTCCAGACAGGAGAGCAGGGATTTTTATGAGGTTTTAGATTATTATTTGAATTTGGTTCGTCAGCTGCATATTCGTACCTATGCGTACTTGAGTAATATGCGTGCGTCAACCAATCCACTTGCGTATTGCGAGGGTGGTTTCCTTGGAGGAAATCTTAAGCTTACAGATAAGATTAAGCCATTATTAAAGGCAGCAACAGCTTCCTTTGGTATCACAGCCTTTAATGAGCTGCAGATGCTTTATAATGGAAAGTCACTGGTAGAAGACGGCGCATTCGCCTTAGAGGTATTGGAGTATATTAACAAAGAGGTGAACCGTTTTAAGGAAGAAGACGGTAATCTGTATGCAATTTACGGAACACCGGCAGAGAATCTGTGTGGTTTGCAGGTAAAGCAGTTCAGAGAAAAGTACGGCATTATTGAAGGTGTATCCGATAGAGAATATGTTAGCAATAGCTTCCATTGTCATGTATCAGAGGAT
>SVFJ01000040.1 GCA_015056925.1 Lachnospiraceae bacterium
TCTCCGGTGGGTGATCTCATGGGAAATAAGGTTATCGCTATAGTTGACAAAGAGCTAGAGCTTAACCGCTTAAAGTATGAATCATCATTGGCTAAAGAGAAAGCCTTTGATGTTATTGGCATGCTTAATAATCCGTTATACAGAAAGATTCTGATACTCTACTATGTGAATTGTATGTCTTGCAGGGATATAGGAGAAACTCTAGACAAGACAACCAGCAACATTACAACTATGAAATCTCGTGCGATAGATTGTTTGATGAACAAATTGTCAGAAAACTCTTGACTGTGACATACCAAGAGTGTATTATGCTATTAAGGAGATGTGTCTAAAGGGCATGTCTCTTTGTTATTCATTCATACTTTTGAGGACGGTTCGCCGTCCTTTTTTGTTGCAAAAAGAACCCCCGGGGGTGTCTTGCAGGTAGAAGATATACAAGACTTTACAAATAACACCTCCGGGGAAGAAAGTAAGCCCGCCCTAAAGAATAACGACGAGGGCTGGCAGCAGTATGAAGCAGGGAGAACATAGGGATTGTGAATCATCATAAGAGCTACAGACCAGACAGAGAAGGACCAAGGCGAGCAGAGTTTGAGAAGAACAAGAAAAAGATTTTGTTGTCGCAAACGATATGTGCAATCTGTGGAAAGCCAGTTGACAAATCGCTTAAGTTTCCCAATCCTATGAGTCCAGCAATAGATCACATAATCCCTGTAGACAAAGGTGGAGATCCGTCGAACATTAGGAACTTACAATTGTCTCATCTTTGTTGCAATAGACAAAAAAGCGATAAAATAATTCAGGACAAACCTGACATGACAAAGAAAGTGTTTAATAATCGTGACTTGCCACTGTCAATTGACTGGACGAAGTATCGCTTTGTAGATGGGGGTGGGTGACCCCTAGCCCCGGCGGCGTGACCTTCAGCCACCTGCACTGTACAAAAAAACGCACCTCGCGCGCGGTAATTTTTTTTCGGAGAGAAGGAACTTATTATTATGTCAAAGGCATCCGTTATCAGAGAGACAACCGAAAAAATGCAGAATCTAGGCACTTATAAGCCAGAATTCGATGATTTGATTGCGAGGTATGCGGAAATTGCTGAAAAATATAAAAAAATGTCAAAAAACGTAAAAAATATAGAGGACATTACGGTCAGTAGCGCAGCGGGAACGGAAAAAATGAATCCGGTTGTGAGGGTAGTGTTAGATCTAAGAAAAGACCTAACAGCTATGGAAGACCGGCTTCTTCTATCGCCAAAGGAGTATTACAAGATATTTGCTCCTGAGGCAGTGGACGACAAAGAGAGTGGAATTAAGGATATCTTAGAGAAGATAAAGGATTAAGAATGAATTACAAGGGAATGCAGTATCTGAAGAATAAGCTTAACATCAAAAAGAGCAGGGTTCAACTAAGATACAGATTTTACGAACAAAAAAAGAAAGCTAAGGATTTTGGTATACTTACGCCTCAGAAATTGAAAAACTTTCATATCGTGAACGGCTGGTGTACCAAAGCAGTTGATTCTCTGGCAGATAGAATCAGTTTTTATTCATGGGAAAATGATGACTTTGATTTTAGTAATATTTACGACATGAACAATCCTGATACGCTATATGATTCAGCGATTCTTTCGGCGCTTATATCTTCGTGTAGCTTTATAGTGATTACACCACGCAGAAACGATATTCCCAAGCTTCAGGTAATAGACGGAAGTCGTGCCACAGGGATTATCGACGATACAACAGGTATGCTCATAGAGGGATACGCAGAAATAGAAGTAGATCAGGACGGCAAGGTAACACAGGCCGCATACTTTACCAGGGAGAAGACGAGATATTATGCTATCAAAAATCAAAAGTGGAGTAAGGTGCTTACCGTAAAAAACCCTGCACCTTATGCACTCTTAGTGCCGGTTATATATAGACCGGACGCTAAGCGACCTTTTGGCCATTCAAGAATATCTAGGACTTGTATGGATATTGCTGAGGGAGCGATGAGAACAATTAAGCGCTCAGAGATTGCCGGCGAATATTATTCAATGCCACAAAAGTATGTACTCGGACTTGATCCTGATGCGGAATTAGAAAACGAGAGAGCATCAGCCTCTTCAATGCTTAAGTTTACGTTGGATGATTCCGGAGAGAATCATGTAAACCTTGGCCAGTTTAATGCAGCGAGTCCGCAACCTTTTTATGAACAGCTCAAAATGATGGCTTCACTCTTTGCAGCGGAGACAGGTCTTACACTTGATGATTTAGGTTTTGTCACAAGCAATCCCACAAGTGTAGATACAATCAAAGCGTCGCACGAGAATCTTAGGGTATCGGCAAGAAAGGCTCAGAAGAATTTTGGAAGATGTTTTCTGAATGCCGGATATCTTGCGGCTTGCGTAAGAGATGATTACTCATATGAGAGAAGCCAAGTCTATATGACCAAAGCCACATGGGCTCCAATATTTGAACCGGACGCCTCACAGCTTGGCATGATTGGAGACGCAATAGTAAAAATTAATACTGCTATGCCAGGTTACGTAGACGAATCTAATGCTTATCAGCTAACCGGACTCAGAAAGGAATCGTAAATGCAGGATATAGCGCCGGAATTATTGGAAAAAATCAAAGCAGCCTTCGAAAAAGAGACTGCAGAACTTAAGAAAACCATTGAGAACGGTGTAAGAAGCTATGAAGAAGCATACGGTCATGCCATAGCTGCTGGAGAAGCTCTCGCTAAGTCGTTTAGAAACAATATTACAGCTGAGGTTCTTCCGGATGGTATGATGTATTACAATATTGCTGACAGAGTTGTGCGTCCGATGCTGAAAGAAGAATATAACTTGGTATCTGAAGCAGCAGTACTTGCTCAAGCATCGGCGAATAAATCTGCAAAAATAGGATTAAACCCACAAAAAGCTGATTTCGACGAAGACAGAGCATATGGAATTGTAAACCGTGTATCATCGCAACCTTATGATGAGATTAAGTGGATTCTTGATGAGCCTGTAAAATCTTTTTCTAAGTCAGTCGTTGACCAGACGATTCAAACGAACATAGATTTTCAAGGAAAGAGTGGTCTCTCGCCTAAGATTGTTCGAACGCCTACAGCTGGAGCCTGTGCTTGGTGTCTGGCAGTGGCAGGGACATACTCATATCCTAATGTGCCAAGTGATGTCTATAGACGGCATGCAAATTGTGACTGCATTGTAGAGTATGTTAATGCCGGAAAAATTCAGAATGTTCACTCTAAGAAAATATATAGCTCAAAAGCAGAGAGAGATGCAGCAGTCCAGGAGAGAATTGCGAGAGCACAAGAGAGAATTGAAAAACTTGCAAGTCGAAGGATTGCAAAAATGCCTCCAGATGAATATGCAAGAGCTAAAGAATTATGGTATACTGTTAAAGAATTAGATTTGCCGCAAAAAGAAAAGGAATATGTTTTCGAAGAATTCGACAATAATCTTACTGCGGAAGAAAAAGAAAGTGCTGTAGTAAATAGACCAATAGGAAATTATTACTATAGAGCAGTAAATCTCGGACACAATCAGTATAAGATTTATGCAAAAGATATGATAGACAGACCCCAAGATGTCGTTGACGAAGTTCTCTCAGAGATGTTTGGAAGCAACTGGAGGGAGTTATTGGATGAGTAATGAAATACAAAAAGAATTGATTCAAAAGCTTTTCGCTTTATTTCATAGCGAAAATTATATTTATAGTGTTTTAAGTGCTCTGAAAGAAGATGATGAGAGGAAGCAGCTTATCAACTTTCTTTCTGATGCGGTAAACCCAACCAAAACAGATGTCGAAGTAAAGATTATGTCAATTAGAGAACAGATATGAAAAGTCAAAGCATCGGATATCCGGTGCTTTTTTGGTGGAGGAAACAATGGTAAGTAGGAGCAGGTCACCTGACAAGACAACAACATAAACGGATAAGGAGGGTAGTTATGGCTAGGAAAGGACGCCAGACACCTACCAAATCCGTGATTCTTCCGTACGATAAGACATATGGCACGCAAGCAACAAAGCTTTATGCCCTTACTGGTAATAACCTGATTGAGTGGCAGCAGGATTTGCTAAAGCCAATCATGGCAGTCAACGAACAGGGAAAATGGATACATCTTAAGTTCGGATATGCAGTACCGCGTCGAAATGGCAAGACTGAAAGTGTATATGCTCGTGAGATGTGGGGACTTCTGACAGGAGAGAACATACTACATACAGCCCATAGGACAGATACAGTTCATTCATCTTGGGAAAGAATGTACGATTTGCTTAGAATGGCTGGAATACCAATAGAGCATTTCTATCGTGCAAGCGGTAAAGAGCATATCTATATTAAGGGTGGAGGCCGTATCGAATATAGAACCAGGACAAACAGTGGTGGACTTGGTCGTGGCTATGACCTTCTTGTAATCGATGAGGCACAAGAGTACACAGAAGCTCAGGCAACAGCTCTTACTTATATCACATCAGCAAGTAAGAATCCTCAGACCATATATCTGGGAACGCCACCGACAGCCACATCAGCGGGGACAAAGTTTCAAGAGTATCGAGAGAACATCTTGACGGCACAGAAGCTAGATGGCGGATGGGCTGAATGGTCGGTTGAGGAACAAAGAGACCCTAACGATAAAAAGGCATGGTATGAAGCAAATCCATCTCTTGGAATATTGATATCTGAAAGAGCTGTTAGGTCGGAATTTGACGGAGACATTGTAGATTTTAATATCCAGCGTCTGGGATTGTGGCTTGCATATTCTCAGAAGTCGGAGATATCTGATGTAGAGTGGAAGGCGTTAATCCCTAAGAAGATGCCAAAGCTTAGCAGCAGGCTATTTGTCGGAATCAAATATGGTATCGACGGTGCTAATGTGTCAATGTCTATAGCAGCAAGAACAGCGTCAGATAAGATTTTTGTTGAAGCAATTGATTGTAGACCTATAAGAAGCGGTAATACATGGCTTCTCAAATTCTTAAAGGCGGCAGATGTTGAAAAGGTTGTGATAGATGGTGCAAGTGGTCAAGAGCTTCTCAAAAATGCGATGAGAGAAGAGCGTATAAAACCTATCCCGGTACTTCCTAAGGTGGGAGAGGTTATATCAGCCAATTCTTTATTTGCCCAGGGAGTTGAAGCTCAGACTATACGGCACATGGGACAAAAGTCCTTATCAGATGTTGTAACCAATAGCGAGAAAAGAACGATTGGCACGAAAGGTGGTTTTGGTTACAGGACATTTCTAGCCGGAGCTGATGACAGCCTGATGGATAGTGCTATACTTGCCTACTGGGCTTGCAGTACGACGAAGAAGAAAAAGAAAAAACAAAGAGTTGGTTATTAAAGAGCATCCTCAAGGGTGCTTTTTTAATACAAATTTACGCTCACCACGCGGATTTGAAGTGGGTAGAAAGGAATTGAACATGGGAGAATTTACACCAATTAACACACAGGAAGAGCTTGATACAATCATTAAGGAGCGTCTCACAAGAGATAGAGAATCTCAAAGCAAGAAGTACGCTGATTATGATGACCTGAAGAACAAGGTCACAGAGTACGAGGGCAAAATCAAAGAATATGAAGAGACTATTGCAAAGTATGATGAAAAGCTAAAGGGAATCGCTGACAAGGATAAGGAGATTGAGGAGCTTAAGGGCAAGGTTAAAGCACACGAAACCAGTTCGCTTAAAGCAAAGATAGCTCATGAAATGGGCTTGCCTTATGGATTGTCAGGAAGATTGTCCGGAGAGGATGAGGAAGCAATTAAGAAGGATGCAGAGTCTTTAAAAGCGCTCATCGGCGATAGTGAGCCAAGAGCTCCGGGAGTATCAACAGAACCTGCCGGTGACAATTCAAAAGATGCAAGTAAAGCAGCAATGAAAAATGTACTTAATGGATTGAAAGGAGAATCATAATGGCAACACAGGGCAGAGGGACATTATTTGATCCCGTATTAGTAACAGATTTATTCAACAAAGTAAAAGGTAAGTCGTCTGTAGCAAAACTTGCTAACCAGACACCAGTAGCATTTAACGGTAATAAGGAATTCACATTTTCTATGGATTCAGAGATTGATATCGTTGCGGAGAACGGTGCTAAGTCTCACGGTGGAATCACAGTAGCACCGGTTACAATTGTACCTATCAAGTTTGAGTATGGTGCACGTATATCTGATGAGTTCATGTATGCTACAGAGGAAGAGCAGATTAATATATTAACTGCATTTAATGATGGATTTTCTAGGAAAGTTGCACGAGGTCTTGACCTTGCAGCATTCCACGGAGTTAATCCAAGAACTGCCTCAGCATCAGCAGTTGTTAACGGTAATGACTTAGATCATAAGATTACATCATTTATAACATATGCATCAGCAACGGCTGACGATAACCTAAATGATGCTATTCAGGCAGTTAATACAGCTGATGGAGACGTAACAGGTATTGCAATGTCTCCGGCATTCGCCTCAGCAATGTCAGCAATCAAAGTTAATGGTGCTCGCCAGTACCCTGAATTTGCTTTCGGCGGTAGACCTGACAGCTTCCACGGATTAGGTCTTGATGTTAATAGAACTGTATCGGATATGGATGTGACCGATGCTGCGTCATACTCTTATGTAGGTGACTTCGCTAACGCTTTCAAGTGGGGATATGCTAAAGAGATTCCCCTTAAGGTTATTGAATACGGTTGTCCTGATAACGATACAGAAGCTGGAGACCTTCAGGGACACAATCAGGTATATCTTAGAGCTGAGGTTTATCTTGGATGGGGAATCCTGCTTCCTTCATCATTTGCTAAGATTCGTACAGCAAAAGGATAATCAATGAAATATAGGAATAAAGTCACAGGTGCTATTCTGGAAGTATCATCTGAATTAAGCGGTAGTGTCTGGGAGGAAATATCTTCCCAGGCAAAAGCCGTTAAGCAGGCAGATGAGACCAAAGAAAAGAAACCGGCTAAAAAGAATCAGCCCAAAGGAAAGGAATAGTTATGTCTGATTTTGCGACTGTAGATGACATTATCAATCTTAAGAGAGAGCTTACAGCCCAGGAACAGGAAAGAGCAGGGTATCTGATACCTGTCGTTAGCAATATTGTTCGCGAACAGGGTAAAGCAACTAACAAAGATATAGATCAAATGGTTAGTGAGTCCGCTTCCTATGCTGATGTTGTGAAATCAGTTGTTGTGGGAGTGGTGCTGCGTGAGCTTGACACACCGGCTGGTCAACTGCCGGTCACACAACAGACAGAATCCACAGGTGGTTTATCTCTTACATATTCCTTACCAAATGCAAGCGACACGATAAGACTTTGGCCAAGCGATATCAAATTACTGGGTCTAAGAAAACAACGTATAGGTGTTATCGAGTTTTGGGAGGGAGAAGATGAGTAGGGTGTTATCTTTTTGGAATCAAACCATAACACGGATAAGACCGGGTGTGAAGTCTGTAAGAGGGCAGGATATACCGGACTGGGACAATGCTGATGAACTTATTATTGAGAATTGTTCAGTGCAGCCTAACGGGACTACATTATCACAAGATGGTAGGGTATTAGGAATAAGCCAAGGACTTACTGTGTATGCTCCTGCAGACGCAGATATTTTTGCAGGTGATAGAATTAAATACCAAAATGATGTTTATACCATAGACGGAGAATTGCAAAGATGGCCTTCTCCAACAGGAAGGCTTGAACACATTCGGTTTAATATTGTGAGGTGGCAAGGATAATGAGCGGACATGTAAGGATAGAGTTTAATTCTAAAGGGTTTAAGGAAATCTTAAATTCGAACGGTACAAAAAACGTTATAGAATCTGCCGCAAAGAAGATTCAAAGTAGAGCTAATGGAAACCTTACTAAGAAAAGCGAAGGATATTCCGTGAAATCATGGCGTGGTAATTATGGCGGTGGTAGATGGATATCATCAGTTAGGACAACAGACCATAACAGCATGGTAGAAGAATCAGAGAATAAAGCACTTTCAAGGGCGGTGAGTAGCTAATGGAAATTAAGAGAAGTATAGACATTGAAGATACAATCCGAAAGCTGTTAGCTGATTATTATACGGCTTATGTAAGACCCTTGCCGGATAAATTCAAAGTGCCAAGCCTTCTCATACAAAAAGTAGGCGGTACATCAATAAGAAGAGCTGACCAGCTCCGGGAGGTGGATCACTTTGATGTAAGCATAGATGCAAGAGCAGAGACAGAATACGAGGCTGATATAATTCTTAGAAATTCAATTGCAATCCTAGAAAAGATTGCATCCGAACAGAATACGAACATATTACGAGTAGTTGTTAATACTTCAGGTTCGTGGGGACAAGACCCTGTAAGACCTGACTTGGCAATGACTACAGCAAGACTTCGGGTAACAGCCCGAACGGAAAATATTATTATTTAGGAGGTAAAGAAATGGCAACACATGATGTTAACCTAGGGAGTGGATGTGTAAGTGGTATGTTTTATCATGCACCAAAAGGAACTCAACTTCCTGCATATCCAACACAAGTGTTAGGTATTGGCTGGAAAGAAGTTGGATATATATCTGAAGATGGAATAACATGGAATACTGCACGCGAATCAGAGACATTAAAGGATTGGTCGAAGAGCATTAGAAGACTACTGCCTTCGGATGATTCGCCTACAGTTACGGCCCCGATATTGAGTACCTCAACTGAATCACTTAAGACAGTGTTCGGCAAGGTAGAAACTGAAGAGGCTAATAAAGATCATGGTGCTCTTAGCAAGGTTACGGTTTCAGCCGGTGAGACATCTGACTCTGAAGCATTTCTGTTTATCGGAAAGGATGATGATGATACATTTATGCTGGGTACATCTGACGGTTATGTATCCTCTGTTAGCGATATAACATTTGCGCCCGGTGAAGCGGTTAACTGGGAAGCTACAATTACGGCTGATCAGTGGATATTTATGAAAGATGACGGACAGGTTGTTAAGACACCATAAAGAAAGGATAATTTATGTACGAAGTAAAAAAACATAAACCATACAAGATTAAAGGGAGCGATGGCAAGGTATACCAGATTCCATGCATACAGAGAATTGATGCAGAAGATGTTGATTTGATGGCAAAGTTTAATACTGAAACGAACGTACAAGAGAGAATGAGATTGTGTAAAGAGTTTGTACTCAAATACGCAAAAGGACTTGAAAATGACCCTGAGATAGGAGAGTATGAATATTTTATGATCTTTGAAGATTATAATCAGGAATACTCATCTCAAGCGGGGGAATCATAAGCCTTGCTAAATTCGTTAATGAACATAGTGAGGCACTAGAACATGATTTGATTAAGTCAGGCTTTACGCTTGATGATATCGGGAGCACTCTTTCGTGGAGTGCTCTCGGTTCTTTTATTACGAATTTGGATATAGACACAGCTCTTGCAAGAGAGCTTGATAAAGATAGAGCAGTCTGGGGAACACTTAGTAAAACAAATGCGATACTTGCAGATATATATGATTTACTTAATCAAATGAATTCCAATATGGTAGCACAGGGTTCTGGCAAGAGAGCTAAAAGAGCTGCAAGGTATCCGCGTCCGGACGATAAGAAAGAGAAACATATAGGTACGGCCGTACCTATAAATGATTTTGATAAGTGGATAGAGAAAAAACGAAAGGAAGACCCACGAAATGGCATCAGGAGCAATGACTGAGGTTGCAAAAGCGACTGTCACAATTATTCCTAATATGCAAGGCTCACAAGTAGCGATATCTAAGGACTTAAATGCTATCGGTGATATTGCAGGAGCTGAAGCCGGCAAAAAGACAGGAACAGCTATGTCTAAAAACATAGGTGAGACTATGTCAAAGGCGGGGTCTACTTTAACGAAAGCGGTAACTGTACCGCTTGCAGCAGTGGGAACAGCTGCATTTGCAGCATCAACATCTTTCGAGACATCGTTTGCTAAGCTAACAACCATTGCAGATACATCATCGGTTTCCGTTGGAACTCTTAAAGATCAAATAGGCAAATTGTCGGCTGAAACCGGCATGTCACAAAGTGCTATAGCAGAAGCAGCTTATTCAGCAATATCCGCAGGTCAGGATACAGGACACGCCCTTGAATTCGTTGCGACTGCGGCGAAGCTTGCCAAGGGTGGATTTACAGATGTATCTACTGCAACGGATGTACTGACAACAGCTCTAAACGCTTACGGACTAGAAGCCAGTCAGGCGGCACATGTATCAGATGTACTTATCACTACACAGAACCTAGGAAAAACTACTGTTGCTGAGTTAGCTTCTTCTATGGGTAAAGTTATACCAACGGCAGCAGCTGCTAATGTTGGCATAGAGGATTTATCTAGCCAATATGTAGCACTTACTAAAAATGGTATTGCTACAGCTGAAGCTACTACGTATATCAACAGTATGCTCAATGAGCTGACTAAGTCCGGGACAAACGCAGATAATGCTTTTAAGGAAGCCGCCGGTGTTACGTTCCCGGAATATATCGCACAAGGACATTCTACGGCTGAAGCTATGAAGCTTTTGGGAGACCACATGCAGTCAACAGGGCTGAAAGCTACAGATGCATTCGGTTCTGCAGAAGCAGGAAAAGCAGCTAATGTATTGATTGCGCATACTGAGGATGCAACTGAAGCTCTAGAGCAGATGAGAACAACATCCGGACAGACAGAAGAAGCATTCGGCAAAATGAAGAACACGACCGAGGCAAGCCTTACCAAGATGAAGACAGCAGTTGAAAATCTTGCTATATCTCTTGGAAGTGCAATTCTGCCGGCAGCAACTCCGATAATAGAAGGAATTGCTACTGCAGTGACGAAAGTGTCTGATGCTTTTTCTTCTTTGCCTGAATCGACGCAAACAGCGATTATAGCTATTGCTGGTATTGCGGCGGCCGCAGGACCCGTACTAATGATTGGTGGCAAGATAGCTACTGGATTCACGTCAATAAAGGGCGCGATAGGTGGATTTACAGGAAGTGCCGGACAAGCTGCAGAGAGTCTCGGTAATTTAGGCTCAAAAGCATCTACAGCCGCATCAGGTGCAACAAAAGTAGGTTCGAGCTTCCAAACAATGGCAGGACAGGCGCTATTGTTATTAGCAGCAGGTGCAGCAGTCCTTATGATAGGTGGAGCAATGGCAATAATGGCAGATGCAGCTATAAGATTAGCTGAAGCAGGACCGGCAGCTATTGCGACATTTGTGGGAATAGCTGTAGTGGCAGTTGCAGTAACGGCAGCTATTGCCTTAATAGGTTCTGTTGCTACCGTCGGTGCCGCAGGATTATTGGCGCTGGGTGCAGCAGTTCTTATGGTAACAGGTGGAATTGCATTACTCGTATTTGCGGTTACAGGATTAGTTACAGCAATTGCAGAACATTCTACGCAGATACAGACAATTATTACAACAGTAGCATCTGCTATTAATTCAACCATTATGACGGTAGCGTCTGGTATATCTATGGTGGTTATATCCACAGCGCAAGGTATAGCAGTCGTTGTGCAAGGCGTATGTAATGGGATTGCAACGATTATATCCTCAATTGGAAATGTAATTATAGGTGTTATTGACGCCATTGGAAATGCTACATCATCAGTACTTAACGCAATCGCAGGAATATTTGATGCAATTGGAGTATCGGCTATTAATTGTGGTCTTGGCTTTAATATTCTTGCAGACGGAGTACTTAAACTAGTGGGTACTAATCTGGCGGACTTAGCAGGAACAATGACAGCTGTTAGTACTGGTATTGCAAGCATTGTTGCTCAATCCGGAAAGATTAACGATACAGCAAAGTCAATGGATACCATAAGTAACAGCATGGGACGCATGGAATCTTCAGCGAATAGCCTAAACGGCGCTATGGGAAGATTTGCATCAGGCGTCCAGAGTTCCACAGGCTCAGTAAGTAATTCCTTTGCTTCTATGAATAACAACGTATCTAATCAGTTGGCATGGATGAGCGGAATGATATCAGGAAGGATATTTGAAGCGATTATAAATGCACAAAACGGTGCGAGAGCTATATCCGATGCATTTTCTAACATCAGCTTCAACTTCAATCAGGGACACATTGTATTGCCACACTTTAGAATGAGTGGAAGTTTTAATGCGGAGACTAAGAGCGTTCCCAGAGTAGATGTTGACTGGTATAGGAGAGCGGCCGTTGAGGGTGCTGTATTCGATTCACCGACAGTAATTGGTGTAGGTGATGCATCCCAACCTGAAATGCTAATCGGAGAAAGAACACTTGAAAAGAAGCTTTCTGAGATGACAGGCAAAGGTAATATCACTTATGGAGATATCAATATAACTCTTAATGTACCTATGGGAGCAGATGGTAAGAAGATGGTAGATATGATAGAGGACGAATTAGCGCAACGTATGAGAAGGAAGGAGGTTATCTTTGCATAATAAAGACTTTTTCCTTTTTGATAATTTGAATATGCGTGATTTTGGGATATTTTTACAAGATGTAAGAGGGTTCGACAGCGTAGAACGTGATGTTGAGTTTATCAGCGTACCGGGTAAGAGTGGTGATGTTCTTATCGATAATGAGCGCTTTAAGAATACAAAAATCACATATAAATGTGCTATAGCGGATGGCTTTAGAAAAAGATTTACAGACTTTAAGGCTAAAATCAGTACTAAAACAGGTTACCGGAGACTAGAGGACACTATTAATCCTGATTATTATTACATGGCAGCTTTAATATCTCCCATTGCTCCGGACACATATGAAGAGGCGGACGTTGGTATATTTAATATTGAGTTTGACGCCAAGCCTCAGAAATGGCTTAAAAGTGGCGAAGCATCGATAACTAATCCTTCATCAATATACAATCCAACTAATTATGACGCTAAGCCATTAATCAGATTATATGGCCCTGGTAAGCTCACTATTGGCAGTTATTCATTAAGAGTAGATTCGTCATTGACATATTCGTATGTTGATATTGATTGTGAGCTTATGAATGCATATAGAGGTAAAGTTAACCTTAACAATTATATCTCAGGTGACTTCCCTAAGCTTGAACCCGGAGCGAATACAATTAACTGGACTGGTTCATCTTATACGATAACTCCAAGGTGGTGGACGATATGATACCGATTTTGTTTGAAGAGAATAAGACAACATTTAATTCATATGGACTTGGAGCACTGTCAGATGCCTTATCTTGTGTCGTTACGGAAGAAAGAAATGGAATTTTTGAACTTGAAATGGAATATCCAGTTGATGGTATACATTTTGAAGATATAAAACATTCCCGGATTATCCTCGCTAAAGCGAATGAGGATATGGATAACCAGGCATTTAGAATATATAAGATTACAAGTCCCACTAATGGAATTGTAAAGATATATTGTGAACATATATCCTATCAGCTATCTCACATTCCCACAGGTGGAGCTGATGCAACAAATTGTCATAATGCTCTGGCAGGACTTAAGAATAATGCTTATGAGTCATGTCCTTTCACATTCATAACAGATAATGAGACTCTTGGCACATATAAGCAAGAGCTCCCTGCTTCTATTCGCGCGAGACTTGGCGGTGAAGATGGTTCAATACTAGATGTATATGGTGGTGAGTTCAAGTGGGATAACTTCAAAGTATATAACCTAACAAGCAGAGGACAAGACCGTGGTGTTACTTTGCGATATGGAAAAAATATAACGGATATCGAACAAGAAGAAAACCTGACTGACGTATATACAGGAGTGTGCCCATATTATAAAGGCGTAGATGAAGAACAACAAGATGTTATTGTCACATTACCGGAACACGTGTTACATGCCTCAACTGCTTCTTTATATCCATACCAGAGGACACTTATCCTTGACCTGTCATCAGAATTTGAAGATACACCTACGGAAACACAGCTTAGGACAACTGCTAGTTCATACATGAAAAGGAATAAGATAGGCTATCCGCAGATATCGTTAACCATATCTTTTGTTGCTTTGTGGCAGACGGAAGAATATAAGGATATAGCACCACTTGAAGAGGTGGGGTTATGCGATTATATTCATGTCTACTTTGAAAAGCTGGGTATCACTGCAACAGCTAAGGTTGTTAAGACAGTATATAATACATTGCTAGAACGATATGACTCTATAGAACTTGGCGATGCAAAAAGCAGTCTTCAAAGTACCATTGCAAAACAAATATCATCTCAGACATCTGAGATGCCTACAAGAGATGATGTGTTAAATGCGATAATCCAGGCTACTGTCTCATTAGTAGATACTGACGATATGCAAGAAGCTATTGCAGACGCAAAGATGGCTTTAGAAGAATCTATTGATAGAGCTACATCTCTTATAACCGGTAATGAAGGTGGCTATGTTCGATTTCTCTATAATAGTGATGGATTACCAACAGAGATACTTATCATGGATACCCAGGACATACGTACCGCAACTAAGATATGGCGCTGGAATAAGAACGGCCTAGGGTTTTCCAAGGATGGTGGCAGGACATATGGACTTGCAATGACACAAGACGGGGCTATTGTTGCAGACTTTATCACAACAGGAACTCTTACAGCAATAGCTATATCAGCTCCTATTATTACCGGCGGTTCTATTACAGGAACATACATCAAGACAGCGTTAGATGGCAAGAAGCAATATGTCTTAGATGAATTGGGCTTATCATTTTATAATTACGATGTTGATTCTTCTGCAATTGGAAAATTAACGATATCGGATGAAAGTGTTTTGTTTGGATCAAGGCATACATTCATGCAGGCGTCAACTAATTTTCGCTCAATAGGCTATTTAGCCGGGCATCATCTTAATGTAGTGGGATATCCATATGCTAGAGCTTACATTAACTTCTTTGGCAATGCTTCTGTACTTAAAGATTACCATGTGCGCATCCAAGATGGCGGCGATTATGGATTCCACTTTACACATCAAAACGGCTGGGCTTACCTTGCCTGTGATGAGGTAATATCTCAGTCATCAGAAAAAGTAAAAGAAAATATTTTGGAGATTAGCGAAGAAGACGGCAACAAGATTTTAAAATTAAGGCCTGTCGAATTTGATTATAAGTGGGGCAAACATGGATATGGAATGATAGCCGAGGAAGTATACGAAGTATTGCCCGACCTTGTGAGTATTCCTGAAGGCTATGACCCTAATACATATGAGTATCACGATTTTACAGATAAAGTGCCTAACTTGGCGTATGAGAAATTTATCCCATATATCATTAAGCTATGTCAAAACCAACAGGCTAAGATAGATGAGTTAGAAAAAAGAATAGAAGTATTGGAGGGAGCAAATGACAACACAAACATTTGACCTAAACATTATCCCCGGTGGAATACCTCCTAGGATTAATGTATCACAATATGACACAGGATTAGAAACACTCAAATTCACGCTATATGATGGCACGAGTTCTTACTCAATGCCATCGGGGGCTACTGTATACATTGAAGGAACTAAACCAGATCGTAAAGGCTTTTCGTATGCATGTACACATTCGTCTAACATAGTCACAGCAAATGTTGTAACGCAAATGACAGCTGTAGCCGGTGAAGTTGATTGCGAGCTGGTTGTAAAGAATTCAAACGGTAATCGTATCGGAAGTGCTAATTTTGTTCTGGCAGTAGAAAAGGCTGGACTTAATGCTGATACCGATGTATCAAAAACAGATATTCCAGATATTATTGCTCTTGCTACAGAGCAAATGAAAGCGGCAGCAGCATCTGCCCTGGAAGCCAAAGAATCAGAGACAAATGCCAAAGCAAGTGAAAACAATGCTACTACATCTGAAGCTAATGCTAGGACGTCAGAACTTAATGCTGAGACGTATGCGACTAATGCAAATGAAAGCGCAAATAATGCAGCTGCATCTGAGGCTAATGCTAAGCTGTCTGAAGATAATGCTAAAGCGAGTGAAGATAATGCAAGAATAAGTGCCGAGGCGGCAGCAGTATCAGAGGCAAATGCCAAAGTAAGTGAGGTTACGGCTGGGTCGTATGTGGATACAGTAGTATCTAGTGCCGAGGCAGCAGCAGTATCAGAGGCAAATGCCAAGATAAGTGAAGATAATGCTAAGGAATCAGAGACTAATGCAAAGACAAGTGAAGATAATGCCAAGGAATCAGAGGTAAATGCAAAAGCATCAGAAGAAAATGCGTTTGCATCAGCAATCACAGCAGAGTCTCATGCGAGTAATGCTTCGACATCTGCAAGCATTGCTACAGATGCCGCTAATATTGCATCAACAAAAGCAAACGAAGCGTCATCTTCAGCCACATCAGCATCAGGCTCAGCAAGTGATGCCTCAGATGCATTGAATTCTATGATGCAAATAGCAGAAGATACGTTAGATGAGATAGATAAAAAACTCAAAATAGCAACATTCGACGTGGATAATGAAGGCAATCTTGTATATACAGATGATTCATTATACGCATTTAGCATAGATGATGATGGTAATCTTAATTATGCGTTAGCATAGAAAGGAGATAGACATATGGCAATAAGATAATGGAAGATGATTATGGATGTGAGGACAGAGTAGATGGCTATATTCCCAGGGTAATAGTATATCTAAAGTCCGAAGATCGAGAAACAAGTATAAAACAAGTGGACCAGTATCTAATTGATAATGATATTGATGTTGGAGATATAGTTGTTATCAATAATGAAGGTTTTCTTGAAAAGGTGGGATGTTCTATATCAGAATGAGTTAAACAGAGAATAATATATTTTGCATAAAAGAAGGACTGTTAAATAATTAACGACTTATGTTAGATTAAAAGAGGAAATGTCTAGTAAAATGCCAACAGAATTAATGGCAAAATATGCAAGTAAGCTTCATGGAAGAAGCTTAGAGCAAGTTCTGAAGCTTGCAGGACTATATCATGATGGAATGGGAGGAAAAGGGATTGTATCTAATATGAGTAAGGATGGTGTTAACAAATATATGAACTTTGTTGCTCCTGATGGGTCATTTAATGAAAAATATCAAATTCAAGAAGAAGGTGTGAAGGTAAGCGAACTTAGTTATACCGGTCATGATGATGACGAGTGGTATGAATTTACCTACCAATTCATGCTTCATTTCCAATAACGAAGTAAAATTTCGCATTTTATACTAGACATATCAAGGTACCGTGTACCATTACGGAGTAATGAGTATGTAATTATGTTTTACTCCGTAATTGCAGTTTATGAAAGCTAAGAATGCTATATTACTTTATGCGCTATTTTTATAATATATAATTATTAAAACAAAGATTTAGAGGTAAATTTAACAAAAATAAAATATGTACTTACGAAGGATTCTTTTATATGCTAGTATAAAGATTGTAAAACAGAAAACGTAGTGAGGAATCATACAGCATGATTTGTAGCGAGGTGAAATTGGTACAAATTATTGCTGTATTTTTTTGTGAAATGGAGGATGATTATGCCGAAGACAAAAGGACAAGAAATTATATTTGGAATTATGATGGTAAGCTTAATGGTGTACGGAATGGTTGTGTATAATATTACAATTGCAACAGGCGGAATTAGCTCTGATACGTTCATTGAAGCGTTAAAGGAATTGCCTATAATGATACCAATAGCTTTTGCGGTGGAGTTTCTGCTGATGGGCCGTGTCGCTAAGAAAATGGCATTTGCCATTGTTAACCCATCTAAGAATCCCAGGTTGGTTCCATTTGCAATATCTATTTGTACGTGTCTTGTGATGTGCCCAACAATGAGCTTGATTGCAACTCTTCTTTTTAACGAGCCGTCATTTCTCAATTGGCTTAAAGCATTTGGACTAAACTTGCCAATGGCACTGTTATATCAATTACTTATCTGTGGCCCATTTGTAAGGTTTATATTTAGGCACATTTTCCCTGACAAGGAAGAACAAGTTCAATGAAACATAGTAATTCTATTCATGTTAGTGTATGATTAAAGCAGAAGTATTATTAACTACAGATGATATAAGGAGAACAAGTAGATTATGGATAATAACTTAGAGCACAAATTAAACACTTTAGATCCGAAAATGTACGGAGAAAAGGCAGAAAAATTATTTACAGAAGGTTATAACTGTGCCCAGGCAGTAGTATATGCATTTAATGATATATTAGAGCTTGATGAAAAAATGATTCTGTCACTTTCTTCATCATTCGGTGGAGGAATGGGAAGGCTTCGTGAGGTTTGTGGAGCAGTGACTGGAGCGTTTATGGTGCTTGGAGTATTATATGGGTATTCTGACGTAAATGCTCCTGATAAGGGGGACCATTACACTCGAATTCAGGAGTTTGCTAATCGTTTCAAAGAAGATAATGGCTCCATTATATGTCGTGAATTGTTAGGATTGGGTTCTGGAGCATCAGAGCCTATACCTGAGAAGAGAACGAAGGAATACTATGAGAGACGTCCTTGCCCTAAGAAGGTTTATTCGAGTGCGTATATACTTGCTGAATATATAAATGAGATAAAAAAAAAATAACAAATATGAGAATACTTGTTATATGACACACTTTTGTGGTAAAATTTCTTTCGTGTAACAAATATGTTAAAAATGTGTAGTATAAAAAGAGGAGGAGGAAGGGTTATGATTTTATATATTAAGAGTTGTCCCAGAGAGGAATCAAGAACAGACACCTTAGCCAGGGCCCTGCTTGAGAGACTTGGTGAATATGAAGAAATAGATGTGGTAAATGAAGATTTGCATCCCCTTAACAAGGATGCCCTATCCTTTAGAGAAGCAATGATTGCTCAGGGTAATTATTCTAGTCCTATGTTCAAGTATGCTAAGCAATTCGCATTTGCAGATACAATTGTTATTGCTGCGCCATTTTGGGATCTGTCATTCCCAACAGCATTAAAGACTTACATTGAGAATATATATGTAACAGGTCTTGTAACACATTGCGGCGAAGATGAGAGACCTCATGGTATGTGCAAGGCTAACAAGCTGTATTATGTTACCACAGCAGGTGGCCCTTACGATCCAAGCTACAGCTACGAATATATTAAAGCCCTTGCAACAGAGCACTTCGGAATCAAGGAATGCGAACTTATCTATGCCGATATGTTAGATTTAGATTCAAGTGACCCTGAGAAGATTATCTCAGACAAAATACAAGAGATACAAGCTATGACGCTTTAATTCTATGCAGATAGGAATCTGTCTAACTCTTCCATTTTGATAGGGCGGGAATACTTGTATCCCTGTAGGAACTCAGCATGCATTTTAATACATCTGTTTTCGTCGTGGGTATCCTCTATGCCTTCATATAGCACACGATACTTTAAGTTCTTGAACATTCCTGCAAATGTATTGACCATATATGCAGATGATTCGTCCTTTGCAGATTCAATTACAAGGGAACGGTCGAACTTGATTATGTCAAATGGTAATTCCATAATACGGTCAAAATTAGAATAGCCTGTTCCGAAATCATCAAGATAGAATTTGATACCGTATTTCTTCAGCTCTTCAATACGGCTCTTAACAAGCTCAAAGTCCTCGTCATTCTGGCTTTCTGTAAGTTCAATGGCAATCATGGAATAAGGGATATCATTCTTCTCAATTACCTCAATTATATCATTGGCAAAATTATCATCTCTTACTTCCTGCATAGAGAAGTTGACAGATATTCTCTCAAGCTTTCTGCCTTCCTCTAAGTATTTCTTAATCATTTTACATGTCTTATTGAGGATAATAAGACTTAATGAGTGAATATAATTGTACTGCTCAGCCAGTGGAATAAACTGGTCTGGATATATAAGTCCAGTCTCTGGTAATTCGAGACGCATAAGAGCCTCAGCTGTATCATAGGATTGTGTGCTTACATTGAATACAGGCTGGCTATATGGTAATACCCTCTCATCATCAAGGTCTCCCTTTTCTGCAATATCTTCAAGCTGCGATATAACATATTGCTGCATCTTGAAATCACTAATATCTGAATCCTTAAGCCAGTAATATGTATTATAAGGAACTCTGGACTCCATAAAATCAAAGAGTAATGGATACAGGTTGTCTTGTTTAGGAATTCTTCACTTACTAAGAACATTGCCTTGAAATCGTAGGAGAATTTCTCAAAAAGCACATCAAATGCATCACATAGCTTTTGAACTACATTTTTATAATCAGGATTCAAATCCTTTGGAAATACCATAACAAGTCGGCCGTTTACTCTAAAAAGTACGCCCTTCTTAATGTTCTTAAAATATCTAAATACTTCAATACGCATAGCAGGAGTAAAGGAATTGGTATTCTCAAAGCCCTGTACTCTAAGGCACATAAGAATTAATTCCTGCTTATTGCTATAGGCCTCCCTAATTCGATGGTCAAAGCCTGATTCACTTACAGCACCTGTGGATTTCTCATAAGGATTAGAGTGCAGCAGGTACATAACAGCTATGATTGGAAGTGTTAATGTTATAACAGTATAGGAATTCTGACCATGTCTCATCTGAACTGCATATATTACAAAGCACAGTAGAAAAACTGCAACTATACACATGGCTATCTTAGTTACCATACGTTTTCTATAACGAATAAGCAGGTAGATGCAATGGCCAATATAGTATATAAAAGCAAGTCTAAATATTGAATAATCTTCCGTAAAATACACAGCATCAATTCGATGGAAGCCTGTGCCAGTAACGGCAGTTATTATCTCAGTTGATATGAATAATACAAGACCTATATTAATATAGATATATGAGGCTTTCCTCGGTCCGGCTTCAAGATACATAAGCTCAATGGTATAGCAACTGAAAATATACAGAATAGCAAGAATCGCCATACGGAATACAAAATGTATTATATATATGAGAGTGTCTGAGGAATTGCCCTGTATTATTAAAGAATGCCATAACAAATCACTCCATGATGCAATCATAAGAAGTCCTATCATGGCCTGGAACATACGGAATACCTTATCTTTTGATACATAAGTAATTGTAAAAAGGGAGATAAGCATAACGCATAGAATTACAGTAAAAACATCTCCTACTGCAATGAATTGAGTTTCGTCTCTAATAAATAAATTTTCTAGCAAAATAATACCCCTACATCTATAATATACAAAACCTTCTAGTTGATATTTTATCACTTATTTGTGTAAAAATGTTGATTCTTTGAGATTATACACGAGTGTATATTATAATACGTCAACAGCCCCTCCTGTCAACCTAATTGAAATGCAATATGATGTATAGTACAATTATTTACATAATATATAAGAAGGAGGAGAGAAGAAATGATTGCATTAATAATTATTGCTGTAATACTACTTATAATTATTGCATGTGGTGTAAGAGTAGTGCCACAGACTAAGATTTATATTATTGAGAGATTAGGTAAATATCGTAAAAGCTGGGATGCGGGGATACATGTTAAGATTCCTATTATAGACAATGTAGTTAATAAGGTATCTCTTAAGGAAAAGGTGTTAGACTTCCCACCACAGGGCGTTATTACCAAGGATAATGTAGCCATGAGCATTGACTCGGTGGTATATATGTGTGTAACTGATGCAAAGCTATTTACCTATGGTGTTGAGAATCCTATTGCCGGTGTAGAAAACTTATGTGCAACTACACTTCGTAATATCATAGGAACAATGGACCTTGATACTACGCTAAGCGGCAGAGATCAGATTAATAAGAATCTAGAAGCTGAGCTTGATGCTGCAACTGATAAGTGGGGCATTAAGATTAACAGAGTAGAGGTTAAGACAATTCAGCCACCTAAGGATATATTAGATGTTATGTCTAAGCAGATGAGAGCAGAGCGTGAGAGGCGTCAAACTGTATTAGAGGCGGAAGCACATAAGGAGAGTTCTGTTAAGAGGGCGGAAGGTGACAAGGCAGCCAAAGTACTTGCGGCTGAAGCCGAAAGAGATGCACAGATTGCGCTTGCGGAAGGTAAAGCAAGGTCAATCAAGATGGTATACGAGGCAGAGGCTGAAGGTATTGAGCGACTTAACAAGGCACAGCCGTCTAACCAGATTCTTCGTATGAAGGGTATAGAGGCTATGAAGGATATAGCTAATGGTAATTCTACCAAGGTATTTATCCCAAGCTCAATTATGGATTCCGTAGGGGATACAATCGGAGACTTGAGTATTAAGGCGGAAGCCTTTGATATTGGTAATAATATGCCGATTAATAAGAAGCCGAAAGGCGCACCAACTTCTGAATCTGACCCTGCTACTAAGGTTGACAGTTCCAAGGTAACAAAAGAGGTACAGGCTACAGGTGCCCAGCAAAGAGGGGAAGTAGAAGAGAATTACGCTAACATGGAGTTTAAGTACTAAAAGATGAGACAAAACAACCTGCTGTTACATTTGATGTAGTTAGTCATCATAGGATTGGGAGAGGATAGTCCCCTATGTGTGCGTTTTACTTTGATTTTTTCTTATGATGCTACAGTTTGTAAGTGGTATTTTGGAATTTAATTAATAGGAGGGGTATATGCTTAACATTATTTCCTATGACGTTGGAACGTCAGGATTAAAGGCATGTCTATTCCGGATTGATGAAAAGATAAAGCTTGTAGAAGGAGAGTACGAGACATATAAGCTTTATGTCCTGGATAATGGTGGTGCCGAGCAGGATGTGGAAGAATGGTGGGATGTTTTATGCAGGTGCACCAAAAGACTCCTAAAGAAAACCGGTGTTAGAGCAGAAGATATTGACGGCATATCATTTTGTTCACAAATGCAGGGACTCGTTCTTGTTGATTCTGAAGGAAATGCCATAAGGCGTGCTATGACTTATATGGATCAGCGTGGTGTAAAAGAGATGGAAGAAGTTCAAAAGCATGGCATTACAATATCAGGTGTTAATGTGCGTAAGCTTTTGAAAAGTATCTACATTGCTTCTACAGCGGCCACAACACCGAAAGACCCTATATGGAAATATAAATGGGTTGAGAAGAATGAGCCGGATGTGTATAAAAGGATTTATAAGTGGCTTGATGTAAAGGAATATCTTATATGTCGTATGACAGGAGAATTTATAATGACTCCCGACTCTGCTTATGCTACTTTTTTATATGATACAAGAAAAGGGCATGAAGGAATATCTAAGAGCTTATGCAAGATGTATGGCATACGCTACGAGCATTTTCCGAGAATAATAGAGTGTCATCAAGTTGTAGGAACGCTTAGAGATAAGCAGGCAAAAGAACTTGGACTTGTAGAAGGAATCAAAGTATATGGCGGTGGCGGAGATGCAAGCTTAATTGGTGTGGGAGCAGGTGCTGCTAAGTTAGGCGATACACATATATATTGCGGTTCATCAGGATGTGTATCAACTGTTACAGATAAGCAACAGGTTGATGTTATATCCATGATAGCCGCACTTGTAGGCGTAGTTAAGGGCAGGTATAATTATTTTGCCGAGATGGAGACTGCCGGCAAATGCTTTGAGTGGGTGAAAGACCATTTGGCACTTGATGAGATTAATATTTATCTTGACAAGATGAATATTGGAGATTCTCACGAATCGGAGCGTATAAGCCTCTATGATTACTTGTCAGATGTAATCAGTAGAGTAAATCCTGGTAGCGATGGAGTAATATTTACACCATGGATACATGGTAACAGATGTCCTTTCGAAGATACGCATGCAAAGGGCGTATTCTTTAATATAGGAATTAACACCGGTAAAAGCCAGATGCTTCGTGCGGTAATAGAAGGAATATGTTACCATTTAAGATGGATGCTGGAATGTTCTGCTAAGAAGGTTACAGCTTCTGATGAGATAAGATTTGTGGGAGGTGGGGCGTTATCTCCTGTTACCTGCCAGATTCTTGCAGATATATTGGGAAGGAGAATTATTACAATAGATAATGCTCAAGATGCAGGA
The DNA here is from genome assembly GCA_015056925.1 of Lachnospiraceae bacterium. Taxonomy (GTDB): domain Bacteria; phylum Bacillota; class Clostridia; order Lachnospirales; family Lachnospiraceae; genus COE1. The sequence goes on from SVFJ01000040.1 coordinate 23,848, forward strand.
GCAATTGGCGCAGCTATGCTTGTAGCTTTAGGAGAAGGATATATTGATTCATTAAGTAAGGCAAATGAATTCGTACCGGTTAAGAATATATATGAACCTAATATTGAAAATAAGAAAATATATGATAAGCAATTTGGAGTATTCAAACAGCTGTACAAATCTAATGCAAAGAATTTCAAAACACTAAATGGTTAAGGAGAGGATTAGAGAGTTTATGAATGTATATGATTTTGACGGAACAATTTATCCTACAGATTGTTTGATAGGATTTTGTATCTTTTGTATGAATCGTCATCCAAAGATGTGGTTTACATTTGCCCCCAAAATGATTAAAGTGTTGATTCAAAGTAAGATGGGAATAATTCCTGAATATCTAATGCATAGAAGATTTATGCAATTTCTTACTTTGGTTGAGGATTTCGATGAGCAGATAGAAAGCTATTGGAATAAAAATGAGAAGAGGATAGCTCCCTGGTATCTTTCGCAAAAAAAGGATGATGATCTTATTATAAGTGCATCCCCCACTTGCATTATAGAGCCTATTGCTAACAGGCTAGGAGTTAGATTCGTTGCAACAGAATTTGACAGACGATATGGAGTGTTTACTAATAATTTGATGTATGCAAAGGAGAAGGCGAGATATATAATTGATCAGGGCTTTCCGAAAATAGATAATTTCTATTCTGATTCCCTTTCTGATACACCTATTGCACTGCTTGCCGAGAAAGCTCACTTCGTATCGCGTAGAGCAACAAGAGTAACAGATTGGCCCAAGCTGGATTCCGACACTACAAAAAAAGTCAAGAAGAAAATTGATATAGGCTGGAAAGTCCATATTAAAGAATGAGGGAGAATACGCTATGAATAATAAGTCTGGCAAGAAAATAGGAATAGGTATATTAATTGCTGTGTTAATAGTTGCATTAGTAATCATTGCTGTTGTTGTTATAAGAGCAGTAACTGGCTCCAAAGGAGAAGTTGATA
>SVFJ01000041.1 GCA_015056925.1 Lachnospiraceae bacterium
GCGTACGTCTTAGGACATTTAAATAAAAACGCTTAGAAAAACTTTACTCGTAGCGTCTACTTTTGTGTTAAACCATAGACCGTTTCGTGGAGAAGGGCAGAGTGCCGTCCGTTAGCTCGACAAACCCGAACTTGATGAATAAAAAGTGTTGCCCGGCGGCAACACTCTGCAAGAATCAGCTTCGCTGATTCTTGTTTAACTTCCACTACTTTTCGAGCACTTTCCTATTCCATAAAAAGAGAGAGAAAGCTTTCGCTTTCTCTCTTCATTATCTATTATTCAATTAAGCTACCACATATTCTTCTAATCTGGTAATGAACTCTTCTTTCTCTTCTTCATCTGCATGAATATCTAATATCAAAGGCTTGCTGCAATCACAGCTTAATACTCCCAATAAAGACTTCGCATCCAAGTATGTATTTCTTCCACTGATTAAATCAATCTCAAAAGACGCACTTCTTGTGATGTCGATGAATCCTTTCACCTTTTCTACTGAATCCAATAATACTTTAATTCCCATTTTTAGTTTTTACTCCTTTTCCAACCTTGCCCCTCATTGTTGTATAAGGCATCCTTGTTACACTTTACTTGTTTATTATTACTCATTATGTCTACCTATGCAAGACCCAAAAATATTTTCGTCATTTACTTCACTTCTACAGTTTTTTTGAACAATCAAATTGTGCAATATGTAGAAAATACAGTTTTATTGTCTTTTTGTGAAAGACATATGTTTTTTCTGTTATTTAGCACATTAAAAACTGAAAATTCACGTTTGCACACATTCCTCACAATCAAATAATAAAAAGCATATACAAGAAATAACTATTTCATGTATATGCCTTCTCGCTTATAAATATTTCTTTAATTCATCAATTAACTCTGCATATTCTGCATCTGTTAATGTCTTCTGCTTAGGGTCCATAGCGAAAGTACCGCCCCACTCAAACTCGTCCTTATACTTTGGTACAAGGTGGAAATGTAAGTGGTGACCTGTATCGCCATACGCACCATAATTTACCTTATCCGGTGCAAATGCCTTATGAATTGCATTTGCCACATGGTTAACATCTGCAAAGAAAGCATTTCTCTCTTCCTCTGTAAGCTCAATCATCTCACTTACATGGAACTTGCTTGCTACAATCACTCTACCCTTATGACTCTGCTCCTTGAAAAGGTATACTTTAGAAGCATTTAATTCACAAATCTTAATACCGAATTTTGCAACGAGCTCTCCCTCTGCACAATATGAACAATTACTATCAAACATACAACTACCATACCTTTCTACTCAAATCAGGCAGATATAGCCTGCTTGTGTTCCGAACATAAGCAACAAAACTGTTACTCTTCATACGTTCGTATACACAAAAGAGCATCACAAATATGTGATGCTCTTCAATTATCTACTTATTTCTGTACAAGATGTACTGCAAATCCACCAATCTGGTCTTCCATGTAAATAGCAATTAACTTACCATTCTTAACAACTGCTGACTCCTCGATGAACTTAACACCCTTAACAGACTCAAGGTAATTCTTAGCACGAACAACACTGTTTGTTCCAATTGCAAGATGTCCGTTAGCACCACGACCAACACTCTTCATAGCCTCTACTTCGATACCTGCAAAGATAGAGCTGTTTCCAACCTTCTTTGTGAAACCGAATAAGTTATCAAACTTAGAAGCTACAGAATCTGCCTCTGCCTCGTTCTCGCAGTTAACACCGATGTGTCTTAACTCGAAACCAAGCATTGTTCTAACAGCTTCCTCTGTAAGAGCCTGAATCTCATCATACTTACCTTCTGTAACAAGTGCCTTGTTAACCATCCAAGAACCACCACAAGCGATAATCTTATCAAATGCAAGGTACTCACAGATGTTCTTAGCTGTGATTCCGCCTGTAGGCATGAACTTCATCTGTGTATATGGAGCTGCCATAGACTTAATCATATTTAATCCGCCAGCTGCCTCAGCCGGGAAGAACTTAACAACCTCAAGACCTAACTCGATTGCCTGCTCTACGTCTGAAGGATTTGCTGTACCAGGTGTTACAGGGATGCCCTTCTCAACACAATACTTAACAACCTTAGGATTTAAACCAGGGCTAACGATAAACTTAGCACCTGCATTTACAGCACGGTCAACCTGCTCTGTTGTTAATACAGTACCTGCACCAACTAACATCTCAGGGAACTCTGATGCCATAATTCTGATAGACTCTTCAGCTGCAGCTGTTCTGAAAGTAACCTCTGCACATGGAAGTCCACCCTTAATTAATGCTTCTGCTAATGGCTTTGCGTCCTTAGCATCATCTAATACTACAACCGGTACAATACCAATCTTTGAAATCTGCTCTAAAACTGCGTTCATAATTTCATCTCCTATATTTTATATGATAACAACGGAATAATGTACTCCGAAATGCTGTCTTATGATTTCCTTCGAAAATCATAAGCTGGCTTAATCGCCATATAAAGGAACGCGAAAACCCACCTATGCAAGCAAGCTTGCATAATGTGTTTTCACATTCCTTTGCATTTCTCAACTATGTCCTTTATTTAGGCTGCTTTCCGATGTATGCTAAGATACCACCGTCAACATAAAGAATATGTCCATTTACACCGTTAGATGCGTCAGAAGCAAGGAATACTGCTGGTCCGCCTAACTCGTCTGGCTGTAACCATCTTCCTGCTGGAGTCTTAGCAACGATGAATGAATCAAATGGATGTCTAGATCCATCAGCCTGTCTCTCACGAAGAGGAGCTGTCTGAGGAGTCTCGATATAACCAGGTCCAATACCGTTACACTGAATATTGAACTCACCGTACTCTGAACAAATATTCTTTGTTAACATCTTTAATCCGCCCTTAGCTGCTGCATATGCAGATACTGTCTCACGACCAAGCTCTGACATCATTGAACAGATGTTAATAATCTTACCATGTCCCTTCTTAATCATTGAAGGAATAACTGCCTTAGAAACGATAAATGGTGCATTTAAGTCTACATCAATTACCTGTCTGAACTCAGCAGCTGTCATCTCGCACATAGGAATTCTCTTGATGATACCAGCGTTGTTAACAAGAATATCGATAACGCCAACTTCCTTCTCAATCTGAGCTACCATAGCGTTTACAGCATCTTCATCTGTAACGTCGCATACATATCCGTGAGCCTCAATGCCCTCTTCCTTATATGCTGCAAGTCCCTTATCTACAAGCTCCTGCTTAATATCATTGAAAACGATAGTTGCTCCGGCACCAGCTAAAGCCTTAGCGATAGAAAATCCGATACCGTAAGAAGCACCTGTTACAAGAGCGATTTTTCCGTCAAGTGAAAATGGATTTGTGTTTGCCATAATTATGTCCTCCTGTTTAATTGAATGATTTATACTTAACTCCAAAATCCTTATGCTTCGCATAAGTCGCGGCTTCGCCACTTACGATTTTGTCGTTAAAGTATCAGTTAGAAGCAAATGCCGCATTGCGGCGCTTGCTTCTCTGCTAATACTTTATATTATCTCTGAACACGTCCTGAAGCGTCTCCGCCTGCAAGAGTTTCAACTTCTTTTCTAGATACAAGGTTGAAGTCACCAGGAATTGTGTGCTTTAATGCAGATGCAGCAACACCAAACTCAAGAGCATCCTTGAAGTTCTTTCCATCTAAGAGACCACAGATAACACCACCTGCGAATGAATCTCCACCACCTACACGGTCAACGATTGGGTGAATGCTGTATTCCTTTGAATGATAGAATTCCTTTGTCTCACCGTTGTAGATACAAGCTGACCAACCATTGTCAGATGCTGAATGAGATACACGAAGAGAAGAAACTGCATACTTGAAGTTGAACTTCTCAACCATCTGCTCGAAGATTGACTTGTAACCAGCAAGCTCTAACTCACCGCTAGTAACATCTGTGTTACCTGGCTTAAAGCCTAATACTAACTCAGCGTCCTCTTCGTTTCCGATACATACATCAACATACTGCATTAAGTTTGTCATAACCTTCTGAGCCTTCTCAGATGACCATAATTTCTTTCTGAAGTTTAAGTCTACAGAAACTGTAACACCATGTCTCTTAGCTGCCTTTAAAGCTTCCTCTGTTAATACTGCTGCTGCATCAGAAACAGCTGGAGTAATTCCTGTAAAGTGGAACCAATCAGCGCCTTCGAAAATCTTATCGAAATCGAAATCAGCAGCTGTAGCTGTAGAGATAGAAGAATGTGCTCTATCGTAAACAACCTTTGAAGGTCTCATAGAAGAACCTGACTCTAAGAAATAGATACCAAGTCTCTCACCACACTTAGCGATGTTCTTTGTTCCTACATTGTATTTTCTTAAAGCAGCGATTGCACACTCACCGATTTCATTGTCCGGTACTGCTGTAACGAACTCAGCGTCATGTCCATAGTTTGCAAGAGAAACTGCTACGTTTGCCTCTCCACCGCCGTAGCATACATCAAACTCGTCTGCCTGGATAAACTTCTCGTTGTTAGGTGTAGAAAGTCTTAACATAATCTCACCCATAGTAACTACTTTTTTACTCATGATAAATATTCCTCCATTATTCTTATCATTATTTCATATGTGCTCACTGTATCTTACAGTGTAACGCCCTGTTTAAAGATAGCCATGTCATGGAAACCGGCCTTCTCACTCTTTACTTCCTTACCGGAAGCAATTGCTACTACTTCATCAAATAATCTCTGTCCTGCAACATCAAGGTCTTCGCCCTCTGCTACAACACCTGCATTAAAGTCAATCCAATTGTCCTTCTTACCTGCGAGTGTAGAATTACTTGAAATCTTCATAGTAGGTACCGGACATGCAAACGGTGTGCCACGTCCTGTTGTAAATAATACGATATGAGCTCCACTTGCCGCTAAAGCTGTTGAAGCAACAAGGTCATTACCCGGTGCACTCAAAAGATTAAGTCCAGGTGTGCTCACCACTTCACCATATGCAAGAACGCCCTTTACAATAGCGCTTCCTGACTTCTGGGTACATCCAAGAGACTTATCCTCTAATGTAGAGATACCGCCCTTCTTATTACCCGGTGAAGGATTCTCATATATAGTCTGATTATGACTCTTGAAATAATTTTTGAAGTCATTAATCAACTTAACTGTCTTGTCGAACAATCCCTGATTCTCACAACGATTCATCAGAATTGTCTCAGCTCCGAACATCTCAGGAACCTCAGTAAGAATCGTGGTACCCTTCTTACTAATAAGGATATCAGAGAATCTACCAACACATGGATTTGCAGTAATACCTGAGAAGCCATCACTACCACCGCACTTCATACCGATAACCAGCTTAGAAACGCTGATTGGCTCTCTCTTGAACTGTGATACATACTTTGCTAAGTCTCTTACTATTGCAACACCATCTGTAATCTCATCATCACTCTCCTGTGAAACAAGGAACTTCACTCTGTCAGGATTGTACTCACCGATATATTCCTTGAGTACATCGATGTTACTGTTCTCACAACCTAAGCCTAATACCAGTACACCACCTGCATTCGGATGATTAATCAGATTCGCAAGAATCTGTCTTGTATTCTCCTGGTCATCTCCCATCTGAGAGCATCCGTATGGATGCGGGAATGCACAAACTGCTTCGATATTCTCACATACCAAATCCTCACACATCTGGGCAATCTTGGTTGCACAGTTATTCACACAACCAACTGTAGGGATAATCCAAATCTCATTTCTTACACCAACCTTGCCATTCTCACGGTTATATCCCATGAAAGTAACATCGTCAGTTGTCTTCTCTTCAGGAAGCTGTGGCTCGTAGTTATAATCCAACAAATCACCAAGTCCTGTCTTAAGATTGTGTGTGTGAATCCACTCACCAGTCTTAACATCTGCAATCGTATTACCAATGCTGAATCCGTACTTAATAACCGGTGTACCTGTCTGTAAGTCCTTCAACGCGAACTTATGACCGGCAGGAATCTCCATCTGTGTAACCACTGTTACACCATCCACAACAACCGTCTCATTAGCCGGGATTGTATCCAATGCCACGGCTACATTATCATTTTCATGAATCTTAATAAAGTTTGCCATAAGCTTCTCCCTTATTATTGTAAACGCTTTCTTTTTTCAAAGCACGTCTTTTTTTATAAAATATTTACTAATTTTAACCTTTATTTGAATGACTTCTCAATAGCCTTTCTCATACCAAGCTCTCTGATGTCAGCAAGATATCCTACAACTGCATCTCTTAAGCCTGCTACCTTTGTAAGGTCCTGACCGTGGAAGTTCTCATTGCTTAAGTATGCATCAACAAACTCAGCTGTCTCCTTGCTGCTGTTTGCTGCAAAGAACTCAAGAACTGCCATATCATCCATTACGTTATACTCCTGACCGTCTCTGTGTCCGATTAACGCCTTATCACGAATCTCTGTACCTGTGTAGAATGCCATCAATGCTGCGATAGAGAATGCAAGGTGAGCAGGAACCTCTCCCTTTCTCTCTACATATCCTAATAATGAAGGCATACATCTTGCTCTCCACTTAGATACTGAGTTAAGTGAGATAGATAATAACGCATGCTTAATGTATGGATTACGGAATCTACCGTCTACTGCCTCTGCGAAATCAAGTAAATCCTGCTTTGGTAAATCAAGTGTAGGAATTACCTCATCATAAATTGTCTTATGCATGAAGTCTCCGATTAATTCGTCTTCCATTGACTCTCTTACGAAGTCATTACCTGCAAGGTAAGATGCAAGAACAAATGATGTATGTGCACCATTTAAGATACGAACCTTTCTCTGCTTGTATGGCTTCTGATTATCTGTGAAGATAACAGGCATACCTGCACCCGGAAGGTCAAACTCCTTACTGATATCCTTAGCACTCTCGATAACCCAAAGACCAAAAGGCTCTGCTGTAACTACGATGTTATCCTGATATCCAAACTCATTCCAGATAGCCTCAGCCTCGTCTCTCGGATATCCTGTTACGATACGGTCTACTAATGTAGATGTGAATACACACGCATCGTCTAACCACTGGATAAATGCCTCACCAAGATTCCAAAGCTTAGCAAACTTCATAACGCACTCTCTTAAATGAATACCGTTATCATCAATCAACTCTACAGGAAGCATTACAAGTCCCTTATCAAGTGCACCGTTAAAGTGTGTATATCTTGTATATAAGAACTTACATAACTTACCAGGGAATGTCTTAGGAGGCTCTGCCTCGAAAACATCTGTATCATCAAATACGATACCCGCCTCTGTTGTGTTTGAAACAATATATCTTAAGGAATCTAACTTAGCATAATCAGCATACTTCTGATACTCACCGTATGCATCTACTGCATCAGCTACGCTGGTAACAACTCTCTTGATTACCTTAGGCTCGCCATCAACGATACCTCTCAAGCATACTGTGTACTGGCAATCCTGCTTATGGAACATATCAAGGTTACCAAACTCAATAGGTTTTACCAGAACGATGTCTCCATCAAACTTTCCTTCTTCATTTGCAACATCAATCATGTAATCAACGAATGCTCTTAAGAAATTTCCCTCACCAAACTGAAGTACTTTAATGGGTCTTGCTTTTCTTCCGGTCATGCCCGCATTTAATAATTCCATTATCTTATTCTCCTATCCAACTCTTTGGTTTCGCTTACATAATCTGTAAGCACTTACATTGTCATTTTATAATGTTTTACATAGAAAGTCAACTATCTTTTCAAGTAAAAAAATCCGCAATTTTCAAGGTTTTAAAGATATTGAATAAATTTTTTAAACAGTTTTTTATTTTTAGGGCTTGCATTTTTAAAACACTTAATGTATTCTGTCTATGAAAACAGTTACATTTTTTTATGTAACTCATATCCATTCATTTACGAGGTAATTACATGACAATTTATGATATTTCAGAAAAGGCGGGCGTTTCCATTGCTACGGTTTCCCGCGTTTTAAATGGTAATGCGAATGTAAAACCTAAGACTAAGAAGCGTGTAATGGATGTTATTGAGGAATGCGGCTATACTCCTAATGCATTTGCACGCGGACTCGGGCTGAACACTATGAATACTATCGGTATCCTTTGTGCCGATTCATCTGACCTATATTTAGCAAAGGCTGTCTACTACATAGAACAGTGCCTGCGCGAGAATAATTACAATTCGATTTTATGCTGTACAGGTTATGATTTAGCTTCTAAGAAGGCATCTTTGGATTTACTTCTTTCCAAGCGTGTGGACAGTGTAATTATGGTTGGTTCTAACTTTATTGCCACCAATGACGAAGACAACAAATACATTCGCGATGCTGCCGAGCAGATACCTATTATGCTCTTGAATGCGGATTTTGATTATCCTAATGTTTACTGTACATTATGTGATGATTACAAGTCCATGTTTGAGGCTACACAGGCTCTATTAAATCACGGCACGCAAAAGATTTTATATTTGTATAATTCACAGTCATACTCCGGTATGAAGAAGCTTTCCGGTTATCAGGCAGCAATGCTTCAATCTGATTTAACCTTCAATAAGGACTATATGCAGTTCTATAAGGGAGAGCGTGAAGATGTGGATTCTATTGCAGAGTTTTTGACCGGACTCGCTAAGAACGGTCTGAAGTTTGACAGTATCCTGGCATCTGATGATACACTTGCCATCGGTGCTATGAAGTATGCCAAGCAGAAAGATTTGTCAGTTCCTGATAATTTTTCAATTATTGGCTATAACAACTCTCTGTTAGCTTCCTGTTGTGAGCCTGCACTGACTTCAGTGGATAACCGTTTGAAGACTTTGTGTTCGCAGCTGGTTAAGACTTTAATGGGAGTTTTGACAGAAGCCGAGATGCCGCAGAAGGTTATTTTCTCCGGCGAGCTTATTAAACGAGGCACTACCAATTTTTAATATATAATTCTTATTATTATTTTTTCACACACTGAAAAGGAGGCAGCTTTCACCTGTCTCCTTTTCGCTTTGTATTGATTCTGATTTTAGTACAACACTCCATAATAATAATCTAACAACAGATTCACAACCTTATCGTACTGCTGCCTGCCCTCTTCCACGCCGTTTAGCTTAAGAGTTGTATCCATAAGCGTCTGTGACACCTCTTTCACAGTTTCTGTCTTAATAACAGCCTTCTCTTCCATCACCCTTTGATTCTCTTCCGTCAGGAAAATATTATCATGCGATACAACTTCACTAATTCGGACATGACCGAAATATTCCTCACGATTCCTACCGACAGAATCATAGAACTCATTATTCACATAGTTCAATACGCTTAAATATCCGCTATACTGCAAAAACACGTCATCCGACTGTGTACATGCCAAAAAAGCTATCATATTGGCATCATCTTCGAAAAGAAAGCCCTTGGTGTGCGATAACTCATGGCAAGCCGTAGATGGCACATTTGTTATATACATCATGGAATTCATATTCGCTTCTAATGAAAACGGAAAATAATATCCTAAGATACTCTGTTGGCTAAAGAATGCCGATGCAGTCAAATACTTCGGCTTTACATAAAATCCCGATAGCTGCCCATACCGCTCACCAAGCTTACGCATCGCCTTTGTAGATTCTATAATCAAATCACCTTCATATACGGCGTCCCCCTGTTCATCATGAGCAATCTCCTCTGCCAACATGTTGCACTGCGTCACAATATAATCCCTCAAAATCGCCAGATTTTCCTTCGTATATACCTGGCTCTCATAGCTTTCCCTGTCAGCAAATACTTCCCTGACAGCTTCATCATTCTGCCTGCCGCCTCTGCCGTATTTCTCCGTAAAATCCGATGCATGATAAAACACAGAACAATTTGCCGTCATCACATACAAAACCACCAACACAATCCATGCATAAACACCCCAAAAAGAGTTTACTACTTTCCTATATTTATCCCTGCAAATCAGATTCCATGTTAACAAAACAATACCAAATACGGAAATTACCACAGCCAATAACAGCATAATCTCCCCTACTGAAAATGACACAAGACTTGTCAAACGACCATAGGTATTAAGCCAGATTGGAAGAATATATTTGATATGCCAATCACAATATGCAGGGCTAAACCATGCAATCACATTCCAGATGATTACAACGACTAACGCTATACCATATATCAAAAACCTTTTGTTCTTTCCCAATGCTTTCATATCTGTATCTTTTGCTCCATTTCGCCATTCTCATAGTCAACGCTTCCTCAAATGATTGACCAATCGCAACAAAGTGCCATCTTACAATGACACTTTGCATAATCTTCTTCCATTTATGTGAGAATAAACTCCTTAAATCGACCTACATCACTTAACTGCATATTGGCACTGACATACACGCCTTCAGGACGATATTCCGTCTCATGAATCACCGCATTTTCATTCAGATAAGATACAATATCACCTCTCTGATATGGCAGTAACAACTCGCAATCCTGATAGCCGCCGGACAATTTACCTGCTATCAGGCTCAACAATGCTTCAATACCATCTCTCGACTTTGCAGACATAAATATCTTATCCTCACCTTGTATCATTGCCAAATGCCCCATACCACATAAATCCGCCTTATTAAACACATAAATCATCGGAATATGGTCTGCCCCAAGCTCTCTTAATGTATCCTTCGTCACCTGCATATAGTCAGGGTGATTCTCATCCGAATAATCAATCACCTGTAACAGTAAATCCGCTTCTCGCACTTCCTCTAAAGTAGAGCGGAATGCCTTAATCAGATTATGAGGAAGTTTTGAAATAAATCCAACCGTATCGGAGAGCAAAAACGGTGTCCTGTCCGGTGGTGCTATTCTACGTACCGTGGTATCAAGAGTCGCAAAGAGCATATCCTTTTCAAATACTCTCTTCTCCTCATCCTCTACATACTCTGCCAGAAGCATATTCATAATCGTAGACTTACCCGCATTGGTATAACCAACCAATGCCACGCGCGGTACACCGGACTGTGCACGCTTCTTACGCTGCGTCTCTCTTTCACCGGAAATGACCTCCAATTCACGCTTCATACTTGTCAAACGCTGTTCCAGTCGTCTTCTGTCCAGCTCTATCTTCTTCTCTCCGGCACCCTTATTACTCATGGCACCACTGGCACCACCCTGCCTTGACAACGCTTCATGCAGGCCCACAAGTCTTGGAAGCATATACTGTAATCTCGCTACCTCTACCTGCAGCTTCGCTTCTTTTGTCTTTGCTCTGGAGGAAAAAATTTCCAGAATCAAAGTAGTTCTGTCCATCACAGGCAGCTCCAGCTGATTCTGCAGATTTCTAAGCTGTGTCGGCGACAAAGCATTGTCAAATATCACAATATCCGCCTCCAGCAAATCTGCTGCCGCTTTCACCTCTTCTACCTTACCCGGACCTATATATGTGGCAGTGTTGGCACGCTCCATATTCTGCTCTGTACGTCCAACAACCTCCATCTCACATGCCTCTGCTAGGCTTGCAAGCTCCTGCATCGACAACTCAAAATTGTCACCCTCGTTCAAATTCACTCCAACTATAAATGCTCTTTCCATTCGTCACCTCTGCGCTAATCTCTCTATCTTGATAATAGTATACCCACGCTTTATATGCAAATATAAAATGCTTGCGATAGATAAAAGTATTATTTTCCCCAAAGAGTAACTTTATTTCTTTTCGTAAAATCCCTATTGTTAATATATAAATTAAAATTTACTTATATATTACCGGCATAAAAAAAACGAAGCCACAGTCTTCTTTCTTATTGCTTACGCAATAAAAAACGAAGCCACAGTCTTCTTTCTTATTGCTTACGCAATAAAAAAGAAGCCTGGGAGAATCTGACAGCAAGAATTGGGAGGATACCGTCAGAAATAGGCTTCTTTTTTAAGGATTACTATATTGAAAAAGAGTTAAGTGAAAAGCATTTGTTAAAATGCTCATTCGTGATTGAGTTATCACGAATCTATATATAATATACCAAATTGTCAGACTATTGTCAAATAATTTTCAGAATTTTCCAAAATATTTTTACAATTCATTTTTTATTGACTTTTTCTCTCGAATATGGTTAAATATCCTTTGTTGCGGGGTGTGGCTCAGTTTGGTTAGAGCGCCGTCTTAGGGAGGCGGAGGCCGCAAGTTCGAATCTTGTCACTCCGATTAAAGCCGAAGGATTGTAATTTTACACTCCTTCGGCTTTTTCTTGCAAATCCCTCCCTCATCCCTTAAACTAAACCTACACCAATTATTCGTGAGGTACACTAAAGATGTTTCGAATCATACTTCAAAATATAATTAACTTTATCAAAATCATCGCAACCGCTATCACGGTTTTTATGTTAATCTACTTAATCTTTTTCCAGAATCCCAGAGATTATCACAGTATCGGCAAATATACATCATTATTACTGACATTTATCATTTATCATATGAAAACAAGGAAAAAGCCTGTACTTTATCATAAGGAAGCCTATGAGAAAGCTTTTAAAATACTGTTAGAGGGAACCTTTGCAGAAGACAAAGACAGCTATCAGAAGCTCATCAAATGTGCAGATTATATGGTCTACAAGAAATATATTGACGCTCATATGCTGCTAAACTCCTTAGAGTCCAAATGCGTCCGTAGCAAGGACTATGTTGCTGTATATGCCTTTCATGGTGTCTGCTATGATAATGAAAAAAAATACACTGACGCAATTGCAGCTTATCGCAAGGCTCTTGAATACGATATGTCCGTATCATTTATATGGAACAATTTAGGGCTATGCTATCTTCATACAGACGATATCAAAGAAGCCTTTGATGCGCTCTCCAATGCCATTATGTACGATGCCTATAATATGCAAGCCTACGCTAATATGGCCAACTACTTCCTTACCTATGGGCAACCACAAGCAGCTCTTCATTATGTCCAAAAAGCTCTAGAGCTTGCCCCCAACAATAAGGATATTCTAGGCTGGGCAGCCCTAACCTACAAAAAACTCGGAGACGAATACAACGCCAGTCTCTATTCCGATTTATACATCAAAAATGGCGGCTCCAAATCAAGCATAAAGCTAATGAACAAATTACACACGAAATCATCCCAATAGGAAAGGCGCCGAACGGCGCCTTTTTCATTCTTTTTATTCACTTACCGAAGGAAGACTTCCCAGGTTATTATCCTCCGTTCCATCCGGCAATGACTTCAGATACTCCGTATCATTTCGATGTGCAACTCCCACACCTTGTATCTCTCCGGCTTTTGCCATTGCAACGCCTTCTTCCTTTGATACAGTCGTGCCATCCGATAGCTGATACCCTTTAATTCTTCCACTATGCTTTACCAATCCCACAATCTCCTTGGCATCCGCCTTAGGAGTCGGGACTTCATCCAAAGCCGCATATGCAAGCTGTGAACCCAAATCTTTTTTGTCTATATTCATTCTATAACCATGCCTTTCTTCTGCCTATCAATACCTAACTTCATCAAAGATTCAACATTTGCGTAACAACACCGCATACATCTATCTGTACTATATTTATTGTTACAATAATGGCTGTTCTTATTCATGAATATAGCTCGTATCTCTCCACTTTACTTTTTCTTTCACTCAGAAATTAACTTATTGGAAAACCAATCTTGCAAAATTATAGAATCCAAGATGCCAAATCTGAAAATCGTGTCCTCCCGGCAATGTATGCCATGCAAAATTTTTTCCATCTGTCAGCTTGTCCGTTTTGTCAGTTAAGCCGGTTACTGCAGCACTTGAGCTGGCAAGTGCAATACTATCTCCCGTACCGCAAACACCATAGTAATAATTAATATCATACTCCTCAAAAGCCTTCAGGCACTCCACTATCTTATCCGCCGTATATGTGGTAGGCGCAGCAGAAAAAGCGCCAAAATAGCTGATAATATCAAGGCATTCACACATACCGATGTTGGTTGTCTGCATTCCGCCCATAGATAACCCGGCCATCGCACGATGGTCCCTTGCTGCAGTCAAATCATAGCCCTCTTCACTATACTCCGCATATGTTGCATAATTTGCATCAATGTAAGGAATCAAATCATTTCTAAGTTCTTCGCCAAACTTATAAAATGAATTATAATCTGCATTTGTGTTTGCAAAATCCGCACCTGAACGTCCATTTGGTGTCACTATAATAAATGGTTCAATTTCCCCATTCTCAATTAAATGGTCCATCATTGCCTTAACCTTGGAATTGCTGTCTACCATTCCCCACTCTCTTTCATTTCCACCAATGCCATGCATCAGATATAAAACATTGTACTGCTTTGTTTCATCATAACCATTAGGAAGATACACAAATGCACTCTTGGTCAATTCTGCACCATCACCATAATAATCCTTTGTTGTATAGCTAATCTCTTCAATTCTTCCACAATTTACATAAGTAGGAAGCACATATGCTACCGGCACCTGCTCTACAATTCCCTTACTGTTCTCTGCTACCATTTTTTTCCCTCCGCTTCTGCCTTTGTTTCTCCTGTTTCGGTCTCCTCTGTTGCAATTTCTTCTACGCACTCCTGCATTGGAACCATCTGTGTCTCCAACACTGCAGCATCTTCTGTTGTATCTTCCTGTTTACCACAACCTGTAATCATAAAAACACCCATTGCCACTATCAGACCTGTCTTCAAGCAAAACTTTTTCATAATTCCGCTCCTCCTTCTATAAACATCAGAGCTATTATAGCGAAGGACTTTTATGCTTTCTCTCCAAATATTACCTTCTTATCTTCACCTTTTGCTCAAATTTACTTTGTCACATTTTATTGAATTTTATGTAAATCTATTGTTCATAGTCACGAATTTCTTCTTGTCCGCTTGTTTCCTGACATTTCGCACTATATAATAAATCCGTTATTAAGAGAGAGGGAGACAACTACATATGAAAAAAAGATTTTTTACTGCAAACATTCTATTAATCACCGCTGTTCTTCTTGGTGATTTGTGTTATCACTTTATTGGCACTACACTTGTAAAGGGCATTGTAAGTTTTGGCTTTGTCCTGCTTTCCATTATCAATCTGATTTATTCCCTAAAATCCAAAACATCTAATAAGAAATATCCTATCCTTATGATGATAGGTGCCATATTGGGTATGGCAGGAGATATCCTATTGGCATCTCAGTTCGTACTCGGTGCTGCTGCCTTTGCCATTTCGCATGTATTTTTTGTAACTGCATATTGTACACTCAGCCGATTCCGACTGCGTAATCTTATTCCTGCAACATGCATCTTTATTCCACCGCTGCTACTCATAACTTTAGCTCCATTCTTTGACTACGGCAGCCTTTTCATGGAAATGCTTTGTATCACCTATGCCGCTATTATCTGCGTCATGGTCGGTAAAGCCATCGCTAATTTCATACACCATAAGCAGGTAACCTACGGCATTATCCTTATAGGTAGTATCCTATTCTATATTTCAGACCTTATGCTCCTGCTGTATGTATTCGGAGGTGCCCCTGAGATTACGGATATCATATGTATTGCAACCTATTATCCTGCCCAGTGCTTACTGGCACATTCCATCTACCATGCAGCTACACCTCGGACATCTGTAGTTACATTTACAACAAAAGAATCCGATATTATCAGACATAGCCCAGAAACACAAAAAATCAGTTAGGATTATCCTAACTGATTTTCATTTCCCTATCATCTTACGAAGTCCCGGTATTCGTCCCAGTCCCAGAGAACCAATAAGCGCTACCGCTGTAATCACTATCATTTCTATCAAATGTATACTATAGGACGGCTCTGTAATAAAGGTTAATCTGCGCACACCAAATATTAAAACATAGCCCGACAGAATATAAATCCCCATACTCTCCCTGCCAAGCAATGCCAGTACACGCAGCACCACATTTCCCTCTGCATCATGCAAGGTACATACGATATACTTCCACAGCATAACAAAGAATATACTTCCTGCAAATCCAATCAACGCTCTGTACAAATCGATTCCAAGCTGTCTTAATACATCCTTTCCAATCAGCTTATAACCGCTTAGATATATCATGGAATTCTCATCAAATAAAACAAACAAACCACCAAAACAAATTCCAC
This sequence comes from Lachnospiraceae bacterium, assembly GCA_015056925.1. Lineage (GTDB taxonomy): Bacteria > Bacillota > Clostridia > Lachnospirales > Lachnospiraceae > COE1. The sequence goes on from SVFJ01000041.1 coordinate 16,078, forward strand.
AAAGAAGTATCCACCAAAGCTTTGGTTTTTCACTCATCTTATCCCCATGCTTTTCCATCAGTCCGCGTCCGTAAAATGCCACAATAAAAAACGGCATCATATACTTGTATGCACCAAGCCCCAAACCATCAGGAATCACAAACATCGCCAAAAAGCCCAACACATACAGAACTATCGAATCCCTGCAATAGTAATGTACAATATACACCACCAGAAAGCACCAAAATACCGCCCACAAAAACCATAAATTATTCAATGCACGGTTCACATACCAAAATATCAGGTTCTGTGGCTGCTCCATACCATTTATCGCATGTATTATCATTGTCCGTACACAATCCACCAATGTCCAAAGAAAAATCGGCGCCAACAATGCTACAGCCCTTCTCTTTAACAACTGCCATCTATCCCGCTTCGTTTGTGCTCTTTTCACACTATTCCAGCTTAAGTATCCGCTTACCATCATAAAAAGCGGCATATGAAAACTGTAAATCCACTGATACAGCTTATCATAAAAATATAATGACTCTGCACTGTAACGCGCTCCACTTCCCTCTTGTATACAATGTCCTAAGACCACTAGCAAAATAGCAAATCCTCTTAATACATCAGGAAGCAATTCCCTCTTTTCATTCTTCATGCGTAATCTCCTTACATTATATCGGAATCAGCCCTTTTACGATAGCTCATCCATTCACATATAGCTATAAATATACATCCAATACCATAGCTAATGATATCCTTTACATCATACACCGAACCTATCAGTGTTCGCAAAAACACATTATCTTCTACACCCAATATCTCTACCAAACGGAAATACTGTAATATCTCAACCATAACAGCAAACAGAAAAATTTCTAGAGCCAACCATATATGTTTCTTAGGCACAAATATCTTAATAAAGAAATAAATCAGAACAACTACCAATATATCGCCTAGATTGTGCCGTATAAAGCCTTCATGAACAAATAGGGCAATCCCTATCTCAATTAAAAGTAGCATTAGAAAAAGAACCAAATATATAATTCTTTTTTTATTCATCCATCTCACCCCTTAACTTATGCCTTACACATATATATTGATTACAGTTTTCTAGGAAACTAAATACTTTGTAAATATTCCACAATCTGCATAGCATAATTCTCACTCATAGAAATCAAATCATCTTCTATAACTATTCTCTGTTCTTCGATTCGCTTATCTATATATTTATCCCAAAAAAATTTTTTATCTCCATCAATACAAAAATGATTTGTAAATGCATCTCCATAGGGATTTTCATACCAATACTTTTCATTTATGATTTCTTTCCACAGCTCCTGTAATCTACTGTATGAATCACTGACATGCAAAAACATCCAAAGTATTGTATCAAAGATAAAGAAAGCGCCTTTATCATCATGTAAATAAAACCTTTTATAGCCTTGAACTGCAACATTATATTCTTCAAAATGTCTTAAACAAAGCTTCCTAAAAATAGTGTCCATACCCTGTATTTCATGTACTGCCCCCACCATCGATTCTAGGTGTTCTGAAAATTTTCCATACATTATTTTCTGTGGCGTCTTCTCTAAAGCTTCCTTATCTCTCAACTCACGTTCTTTTTTCCAATCAAGCCTTCTTCCTTTATCAAGTACATCCATTGCCTCAATTAATGTACTTTTGAAGTTCTCTACGGTATGAAAGATTTTTTCTTCTTGTTCATTCAATTTTATATATTCGACTTTAATTGTCTCCGGATGATTTTCGATATAATCAAATTCTTTTATACAATATCCTCCCGAATATAGAAAAAGGTATGTTTCGCAACACTGCCCTGGGTCACATCTAACTATAGCTGGAGATACATATTGAATTCGAATAATACCTAATTTATTCTTTGTATCTACACACCATTTATGTTTTTCTCTATTATACCACTCGTCTAGTTTATCTCTATCATACTTATCAACATTTAATTCCTGAATTTCCTTCAATGTCTCTGCGTCAATATCCAGATACTCAAATTCAAAATTCGTCTGCTCATAGCTACGTCCTTCTAAATTTTCCATCGTTCATATCTCCTCATCTATACAAAAAAGTGATTGTCATCTGACAATCACTTTCCCAACATATTAATTATGCATTAACCTGATCCTTTAATGCCTTACCAGCCTTAAACTTAGGAGCCTTTGATGCTGCAATCTTCATAGTCTCACCTGTCTGAGGATTTCTTCCCTCTCTGGCTGCTCTCTCAGATACTTCAAAAGTACCGAATCCTACTAATGAAACCTTGTCTCCCTTTGCAAGCTGCTCTGTTACAGTCTGAACAAATGCATTCAAAGTAGCCTCTGAATCCTTCTTTGTTAATCCTGTCTTAGCTGCCAATGCATCAATTAATTCTGTCTTATTCATATTGTCTTTATCCTCCAAGTAATTATAATTTCTTGCAATGGCTATTATAACGTATCTTTTCCAAAGATGCAATGTAAAGTTTTTATGTCCACTGCTGCAATACCGATACAAATGCAGGTATCAGCTGCTTCTTACGGGACACCAAATCCTTTAACTCAATCTTCTTAGTAGATTTAGACAATCGGAATGCCTCTATCGCCAGTTCGTCAGCCCTTGGTCCAAAGCACAGAAGCTCTGTCTTCTCATAAACAATATTGGTCAGCATAAAGAAACACATATCAATAGGCAATGCGGCCATCTGTTCCTTTATATACGGAACAATCTTCTCCTTAATCTCCTCAAGTTCAATACTGTTCATAGAATTAATCTGTCCCACACCGAACTTAATATTATTCACCGTAAATATCTTATAATCCTGATTAAAGATTTCCGACGCATCCTTATCGCTCAAATTACTGCCGGCGCCAAACATATCAATAGCAAATTCCTCTATCTCAATACCGCAAATCTCCGACAAATGCTTTGCTGCAAGCTTATCAATCTCTGTCACTGTCGGTGAATGGAACATCAACGTATCTGAAATAATCGCAGCCATCATAATACCCGCAATATTCTTTGGAATCTCAATTCCCTTTTCCTGATACATCTGATAGATAATCGTCGCTGTACATCCTAGCGGCTGATTTCTGAAGTAAACCGGTGATATCGTCTCTAAAGTACCGATTCTATGATGGTCAATAATCTCTAAAATATCTGCAAACTCTATACCATCAACGGTCTGAGATGCTTCATTGTGGTCCACAAGAATCAACTGCTTTCTTCTCAGATTCAAAAGAGTACGTCTGGAAATCATGCCCACATAATGATTATTCTCATCCAAAACAGGGAAATCATGATAGCGCTTTTTCTTCATAATTGCCCTAATATCCTCAGTCTTATCCGTTATCTTGAAGGTTGTCAGTTTCTCCCTCGTCATAAAATAGCCAATCGGCATACTCTGATTAATCAGTCTTGCCACGGTAAAAGAATCATACGGTGTATTAATTACAATACAACCATGCTCCTTTGCAAAATGCTGAATCGTCTTTGAAACCTTGGCTCCCATACTGACAACCACGCAGGCCGCCCCCATCTCTATGGCACACAGCTGTGTCTCATAACGATTTCCAAGAATAACCATATCTCCCTTATGAATATAGTCCTCCAACACATCCGGATTTGCTGTTGCAATTACCACCTCACCACTATCAAAATATCCGTCTTCATTACCAACCACCATCTTGGCATCTAAAGTCTCTAAAATATTCTTGTATGAGGTCTTAGCAGTCGACAAAATACAGTTATCATATACATCCATATACGCATTGGCAATATCTCCAATGGTGATAATTCCCTCCAATCTGCCTTCCTCTACAACCGGCAGTGTAACGTCTCCTCTGTCACGCATCATATGCCATGCCTTTTTCAACGAAACATCTGCTGTTACACCCTCTACCTCATTCATATCAATATCTCTTGCATCTGTCATAACATCATGCAGGTACAATGGTGCCTCCACATGAAATGCATTTAACACATACTGTGTTTCCTGATTAATCTGCCCTGCTCGTGCCGGGATATACTCTCCCTCCTCACAGGCATTCTTTAAATAAGCATATGCAATCGCAGAACAAATAGAATCCGTATCAGGATTCTTATGCCCTACTATATATACAGGTCTTTTTATATTTTCCATCATATCCATACCAATATCACACCTCTCCTCATCTCTTCCCTCTATCTATATATCATACATCACATTGGCTATTATTTCTAGATATTTTTTTAACAATGTTTCATTGCTTACGTTTCAGTTTTATCTATTATGTTTTTGGTCTTATCTGTTATTTTATATATTTTTAATGTTTTTTATTGATAATTCAGAAAATACATGCTATCATAATTATTAAGAAATGGATATTTATATATATGCCGAAGCAGTAGATAACACTCCAAATTCATTCGCAGCGTTTCGGCTGTAACGCTTATATGTTTGAAAGGTATGGTTTATTATGAGAGGTTATCAGAGATTTAGTGTTTTAGAATGTGAAGTAATCGAGAAGGTAAGGCGCGTTGGTGAAATGCACGGTAATTCTCCTGAATTAAAGGAGGCTTGTCAGGACGCATATCGTCTTTACAGAGAAGGTAAAATCTCCTCTGAATGCTATGGTAAGATTTACTCAGAAGCATTTGATAATTATCTTAGTCTTACTTTATAGTGCATTTTTTATACTCCTAATAACAATTAAGGCGTATTTCGAAATTCGAAATACGCCCTTTCTTATGCATCTAACTCTATATAGTCCTCTTCTCTTATTGGAATATGTGCTACAACTCTGCCATAATCAAACCATTCACTTCTCTGTTCCTGTCCAAACCGTAAAACCTCTCCCCGTCCATGAACCGGATGTAACTCAAAGCCATTATTTACAATTACCTTTCTAACATATATTCTATTAGACTTTAAATTCTTAGTAACAATTGTATCTCCATTTCTGCCAACCTTCTCCTCAATCAGAATCACATCTCCTCTTGAATATACCGGCATAAAGCTGTTCTCTGTTACCAACAATCCCTTTGTCACCCTTCCGCCGTAATCATCCTGAATACGAAGCTTTCTTACATTGGCAGAATCAATATACATACCGTCCTCCATGTAACCTGTCAGTTCATAAAGATTGATAATACATTCCTCCCCCTTATGTTCACTTTGATAGTTTCTATAACGGGCCTCATAATCAAGAAGGTATTCTACCTTATTCTTAACAGCCTCCGGCGAATCTATAATCTTCTTTTGAATCCTATCCTCTACTCTATCCATTCCGCACAGACAGCGAATCGGAATCCTAAAAACATCCGAAGCACGCATTGCCGTATACAAAGAGATTGTTTCTGTCATGCCTGCCACCATCTTACGATACCCTGCTACCGACATCTCCAGCTTCGTTGCAAGCTCCTGCTGCGACCAGCCCCGCAGCACTCTTTCCTTTTCCAATGTCTCTATAAATGTTTTCTTCACAATCGCTCTCTGCATACTTCCTCACATTCCGCTGTATCACTATATTTGTCTGAAAAATGCTACTCTAGTATTACTTTTCATCATTTCAAATGGTCTGAATCCATCTAATTTCATTACACTAGTTTATTTACATAATGTTAACATCAGCATGTAAACATCATACATTATTTTACAGACAATGTAAACATTTGAACAGGAGTACAACGTATGAAAAACAAAGATAATTCATGCCGCATCGACACGATTAGAATGAAAGATATCGTTGCACAGTTAACTGATATTATTTACCTGCTTTGTGATGCTAAAGCCGAAGATACCGGCATTATTTTACACCAGCTTACAAATTTGACTGCTGAAGAACAGGAAAGCTTACACATTGTTTTTCCAAATAAAATGAGCAATTCTTACTAAATCAAAAGGGACATGGATTTAAATCTCCATGTCCTTTCATTTATTTTGCTAATGCAAAGTCTACGATTTTCCACTCTTCTCCATTTCTGATATAGAGCCATTCATAGGAAACCTCTTCATTATATTCTACATCTCTATAAAGTCGATAAACTTTATAGGTAGTCTTCACCGTAAACACATCTTCACTGTATTGTATCAAATCCTTTATCGTCGATTCCTGAATCTCCACCTTATCAGGCTTACCTGCCCATGCAAGACCGCTTTGTACACTCTTAACTGTCTGATACGCTTTCGAACCGGCTTCAATATACTGTGCCACACTCTTAAAGCCTGCCCACTGATTCGTATTCATAACATAGGCTGCTCCGGCTTCCAATACGAGCTCCTCTACCTGACCGACAAATTCATCCGTGGTATAGGATATATAATCATAGTTTTGTTCCTCTACCCGGACATAATCTATCGCAACACCATTACGATAGACTTCAATTGTCGGAATCTCCAAAAATCCGCCAATCTGATATGCCAGCATTTTATACTTCTTGCCGGTTATTCCTGCGGCTTCTTTCGCCATAACTGAAGTGACTTCTGATTCACCAATAACATATTCAGAAGTGAGCTCTTTTCCATTTACCACTATCCTGTCTGTATCCAGTACTTCTACGGTTATTGTCAGTGTTTCCGGCTGTTCCACATATGCAACAGCCTCTTTCAATTCACATAGGTGAAAGCCAAAATCATCACTTTCCTGACGCTGTTTTAAAGTTACCATTCCAAGCAGCTGCCCTTCCGTATAAATATCATATACCGGCTTTCTATCTGAAAAATGCTCATTTCTCTTGAATGATATAATTTTACCCGCGGTATATCCTGTAATATAGGCATCCACATTACTTTCCAATTCGTAGGAACTAATCTCATCGGCCCACCCATCCTGTGCAATATCTTCTATCTGAGTCGCCGCATATAATGCCATGAGCTCCGGCATAATCAAATCCGGGTTAGACGCTTCCTTGGCAGTCTCATAATTATTCTGATATAGCTCCAGTGCATCCCATACCTTAACATTTATAACCACCACTGCCACTACCAGCAATACTGTATACAAACTGAATATTATCCAGAATATGCCCCTTTTCTTTTCCATTCCGTTTTCCATGACTACTTCTCCTCACTTTTACACTACCATAGTGCCTTTCTCTTACGATTCAGGCAATACACACACTGCGTTTGGCACTCCCCGGGCACCATAAATAGACATTACGACATTTCTAATTTCTCCGTCATAATAAAGTACCGTAGAACCGCCGCCATCCAGATTTCCTGCATTTACGGCACCAAAAGCAAGCATTACATCTACCATATCCGCCATGGACGCACCAAGACTGGTTGCCTGTCTTCCATCAATCGTCAAAAGCAGCACAGCCCCGTCTGCACGTTGTCCGATTGCTGTACGCGGATTCAAACCTCCGCCCTTACCCGAAACATTAAGTCCCTCTCCATTAATTACCAAAAACGGGTCACAGGATAAACCATCACGGATTCCCATCTCTATCGCCTGCGCACCTGTCATTTTTCCACAAATCAAAATTCCCTCTTCATTAAATCCCATCATGTTGTGAGTCTGATTGGTTCCACCATAACGAAATTCTCCCTGCGAAAAAACAAAACCAATCGGTGTTCCTCCGTCACCAACACCACCTGTATCCACAAAGAACCCACCATTTACAGCTGCAATTGCTCCATAGCGTTCTGCAATTTCAGGTACAGAAATTCCGGCCTGACCATCATAGCGGTCTCTGGGTGTACCTATAATTACCCTACTTGGGTCTGCCACAACCATCATCTTTCCGGTAAATGTTGCACCTTCTATATCATGAAATTCAATACCATTTTCTACGGTTATCGCTGTATCATATGCTGTCTCTACAATATGCTTCGGCTTGGTAACTGTTGATGTTGCTACCTGCTCTTTTATAATATTTTCCTCTTTCTTAGCAATTGTAACTATCGATGTATCTGTGACCTCATCCGTTTCCACTATCACATTACTTGCTTCAATTTGGGCTATCTCCTCGTCACTCAGATATATATTGGCAAGAAAACCTCCGGCACTGGTTTCACGCACAGATAATACAAACAGCTCCTTTGCTTCCTCTGAAGGACCATGTACACAAATCCACATTACCCCATACAATCCTGCTATTACTGCCAAAAGAGTCACACCTAACACAGCCATAAACCTGCCAATATATCGTGCTACCCTACTCTTCTTTTTCTCCATCATGCGCCATCCCTTTCCTACCAATTCCCATCTATATCAATCTTCCCGTAATCGATTCTCGTATTATAATTGAATAGAACCATAAGCATTCTCACTCATATTTTCATACCATTTTTCGAGTGTACAGTTATTTTATCATCTTTGTTTCTTTTTATCAAACTTTGCGCACAATTCATTCAATTTGTTATTTTGTACAAACATCTGTTTTCTATCCTAGATATTGATTTTTTCAGAAAAAGAGATTTCCATAAATTTGAGCAATGTTCTTATTTTGCAAAATCTATTCAAATATTTTTATTCTCTAAAAAATAAAAAATGTGCTTTCACACATTTTACAGCATCCCAATCGTCACATTTATGCAACAATCAGCACCACCGGCTTAGCCGGTGGTTTGCTCACGCCCTATAAGGGCTCATTACCTGCGTTGGAGTCTAAAGACTCATCGAAAGGTTCGCCAGCCGCAAAACATTTACCTACTTGAGCCC
>SVFJ01000173.1 GCA_015056925.1 Lachnospiraceae bacterium
TACAAAGTGTTGAAAAATGAATATAAAATAAATGAAATTCGAAAAAAATCCATTGATTTTTCAGTGGTCAGTCGTTATTATGATTATATTAGGTTAACCACGCATACACAGGCTGTTTATCAGGTGGAAAATGCGGCGGTTGCTGTTCGGGCAATAGAGGTTCTGAAGGAGACACAGGGATTAGATGGTGTTACCAAGGAGACGATTGTGCGAGGTGTGGAGAAGATGTGTTGGCCGGGAAGGATGGAAGAAGTCAGACCCGGAGTTTGCATTGATGGTGCACATAATGAGGATGGGATGCAGGCATTTATTGATAGTATTACAGCGATGCATTCCAAGCAGAGCAGTAATGAGAAGTGTTATGTTGTTTTTTCTGCTGTTCAGGATAAGAAGTACGATAAGATGATTCAAATGCTTTCTAAGGTGGCACATATTACGGATTTTGTAATTACAAGGATTCCGGGAGACAGAGGCGCTGTTTTGGAGGATTTGAAGAAGTTATTTCAGGAATATACCGATGTACCGGTTCATGTCTATGAGGAGATTCGGGATGCGATTCGATATTGTGTTCAGAATAAAGGGGAGGACGGAACTGTTTATATTGTCGGTTCCTTATATTTAGCCGGTCTTGTAGAGGACCTCTTTAGAGAATAGGAAAGTGCTTTCAGCACATTCTTTTTCAGGGAGGATAATGTGGAATAGATTTCACATTAAGAAGTAGAAAGGGAAAGGTAGTTAATATGATAAACTTCGAAGAAGAACTTAAGAAGTTCCACCCGAGTCTTGAGGTGGAAGAGGTACAGGATGCCATTTATAATCAGGATTTAACAGATATGGCAGATATACTTGTGAAGATGGTTAAGGATGCTAAGGAAGAGTAGGGGAATATTAAGGGATGATTTGTTATAATTGTGGATGCAGCCTGTCAGAGAAGAATTTCTGTACAAGCTGTAGAGCGGATGTGACAGTATATAAGAAGATTATGTATACCGCCAATCGTTTTTATAACGATGGACTGGAGAAAGCAACTGTCAGAGATTTGACAGGTGCTGTTTCAAGCTTAAGACAGTGCCTTAAGTTGAACAAGGACCATATAGAAGCAAGGAATTTATTGGGACTTGTTTATTTTGAGCGTGGCGAGGTTGTTGCTGCATTAAGTGAGTGGATTATCAGTAAGAATATCAGAGGCGAGAAGAATATCGCAGATGATTATATTAATATTGTACAGAAGAATCCGGGACGATTAGAGGCGATTAATCAGACTGCCAAGAAGTATAATCAGGCTCTGCTTTATTGTCAGCAGGACAGTCTTGATTTGGCGGTGATTCAGCTTAAGAAGGTTATCTCTATGAATTCCCGTTTTGTACAGGCTTATCAGCTTTTGGCATTATTATACATAAACGCACAGGAGTGGGATAAGGCGAAGAAGGTTTTAACTCAGTGTCAGGAGATTGATACGAACAACACTATGACCTTGCGATATATGAAGGAAGTAGATGCAATGCTTACCACTGAGGATGAGAAGCCAAAGAAGAAGAAGGAAACCATTGTTTATCAGAGTGGTAATGATACAGTGATTCAGCCGATAGGTAAGAAGGAGAATATTGCCTTTAAGACCTTGCTCAACATTATATTGGGAGCAGCATTAGGTGTTGCTGTTGCCTGGTATCTGGTTGTGCCTGCGAAGATGCAGGAGGTTGAAGATAAATCAACGCAGCGGGTAAAGGAAATCAGTGAACAATTGGATGTAAAGACTTCGCTGGTGAATGAGTTAAGCCAGAAGGTGGACAGTTTGACCTTAGAGAAGGATTCCCTGACAACGAGCCTTGGTGTTGCTCAGACGACCAATCTGGTGGTTGAGGCATATACAGATTTGATTGAAGCAGCTGTGATGTATATGGAGTCTGACAGGGATGTAGAGACATCGATTGCGATAGCCGATGCACTGGATGCAATTGCGTTGAATTATACAACGGTAGAGACCTCAGAGAGCTACTCTACATTATATCAGTTGTTGTTAGATGAGATTTCACCAATTATAGCAGATAGCTGTTATACCACAGGTTATGCGGCTTATAAGGCGACAGATTATGAGACTGCGATTGCTGATTTGGAGCGTGCATTTAAGTACGATTCGACGAATAAGGATGCACTTTATTTCTTGGGATATTCGTATTATAAGTCAGGAGATACAGTGAATGCTCTGCCGATATTTGAGCAGGTGATTGAATTATTCCCGGATACGAACAGAGCTGCAAGTGCAGCAAAGCGAATCAGAGAGATTCAGGGCTAAGGAATTTAATAATGAAAATACGAAAGAGAATATGCGAGTTCGCATATTCTCTTTCTGCGTTTATTGGAGGTAGAAGATGGAGGGACAGTTATTAAAGCAAACAGTAGATAATCCGAATTTTGCTGTTATTGAGAATTATCTGTGTATCAAAATGCCACGCGAGGTGGACCATCATGGGGCAGCAGCAATTCGGGAAAATGCAGACAGACTTTTACTGAACGATAAAGTGAAAAACATTGTGTTTGATTTTGAAGATACAACCTTTATGGATAGCTCCGGAATTGGAATTATTATTGGAAGATACAAAAAGATTAGCTGCTTTGGCGGAAAGGTTTATGCAATACATGTAGATGAGAGGATTCGAAAAATATTAAGAACTTCGGGAATGGCTTCTATTATTGAAGTGTTGTCATAGGGAAGAAAGGGATGGTTATAGATATGAATCTTGGAAAAAAAGAAATTCGATTAGAGTTTGATGCAATATCAGAGAATGAGGCATTGGCAAGGGTTGTGATAGCAGCATTTCTGACGCAGCTGGACCCGACACTGGAGGAATTGCAGGATGTGAAGACGGCAGTATCGGAAGCGGTTACCAATGCGATTATACATGCCTATCAGGAAAAAGGAGGAAAGATAGTGATGGGGGCTGCCCTGACAGATGATGAACTGTTGGTGAGCATAGAGGACTTTGGCGTTGGCATAGAGAATATACAAAGAGCAATGGAGCCTTTATTTACTACAAGTCCGGAAACGGAACGAGCCGGTATGGGGTTTGCTTTTATGGAGGCTTTTATGGATAAGCTTGAAGTGGAAAGTGTAGTTGGTGTAGGAACGAAGGTTTGTATGCGTAAGAAATTTTATCCTGCAAAAGTATGGAAAGATAGTCAGGTATAGCCT
>SVFJ01000042.1 GCA_015056925.1 Lachnospiraceae bacterium
CAGTAAAGAGGGTACATATCATAATGGCAGGGGATTTGTTTGTCTCTTATTAAGTTAAGGAGCTTAGTGCCCGCCGCCACCGCCACCGCCGCCTCGACCTCCGCCGCCGTAGCCGAAACCGCCACCGCCGCTACGGGCAATGGAAGAACCTGAACGTACAGCTCTACGGAAGGAACGACCAGAATGATGGAAGCTTGTAGAACGATAACAATTATTGCTAAGTACAGGACTGCTAACAGCTTCAGGACATCTGATACTGATTGCTTTACTTACCTTATCAGAAAGACCGAATGCAGTTGCATAGACCAAATACCTTTCCCAAATCGGGAGTTCTACAAAGGTACGTTCACTCATTAGAGTTTCACTGTTTAAGAAATTGTATAAGCCTCTCCACTTGGCGTATTCATCTTCACCAAACTGCGTGAGTAAAACATATTTTGCAGATACTGATTTCATATAGATGGAGCCTGCAATGAGGACGATACCCAAAATAAAGTATGCGCCGAAAGCTAGGTCCATACGAGTTCGATAAGAGATTATGTTTACTATAATAAGAAGCAAAAGTCCTATTATTCGGAAGGTTTTTGCTTTGGATAGCAACTGTTTCTTTGGCTGAGTATAATCTGCCTTTTGGAAATATCCGTATCCTACACCGATATTCACAATAGATTTTTCGATATTTCTAACAAATGAGTCAGTATATTCATAATCTGAGGAAACTCGACTCTGTAAAGTACTCATTAACAAGGTATTGTTACTTGCATGGCGAAGAATAAGGTTGAAGTAATATTCTTCGCAAGGAGTAAGGGGTTCATAGGTCTTTACTTCTTCAACCAAACCTACATCGGCAAGTGTAATCTGCTCAGGTGCAAGCGGTGTAGATATTTTTTTCACAGTAATTAATACATCATAAATATTCCAGGTTTGTAATTCAATATATTCCTTTCGCGCTAAACTAAGCAGGATTGCGGAATACACATCGGAATCATCCTTTGGTGGTTTGTGCTTACAAAAGACCAAAGCTGCAGCAAAGTTAGGGTCTAAGTCACTAGGAATATCTCTAAAATACTCAGGTTCCATAGCTGGCTTATAGAATATATGCTTTTTATTCATGCGTGCATTGGTTCTAAATGCATAAATAAGAATAATGACACTAATCAGGATTGCAACAACTAAAACAACCATTTTTTTAACCATATAGGTAGCAGGTGCATAAGCATATTCCTTTTGCTCGTCATAGATTTCTTCTAAGACATCATCGGATGAATAAAAATTGGACGGTGCATACTCTGTAAAGATATGTTTATCTTCGCCATATGCTACAAGGTCAAATTCTATGTATTCGTTGTATGGTTTGAACTGTAAGCGTTCCTCATCAAGCTCAAAGTAAAAGGTGTAGTATCCTGGATTCATGGTAGCAGACCTTTCCACGGGGAAAACGTTAGAGTTTGTACCGTAGGTAAAAATCTCATAATTTCCGGGACTTGGCATGTCTTCATTCGGGAAAAGAATCTGTGCCTTGAAGGATTCTAAATACTTACACGTGCCTCCTGAGTAAAGAGCAAGATACAGGTCTGAGCAGTCGTTATAACGCAAAGCGGCATTGTGCATTTCGTATTCGATTTCGAAAACCATTTCTTCACGGTAGACATCATCTATATAGAAAAAGACACATTCGTACTGCGCATTTTCTTCGCTGTAAGGTCCTTCGCTATGATACCATTTGCCGGGTCCGTATGCAGGACTGATATAGTCATAATCGTCCCAATACAGCTTGGGGCTTTCGTCATATATTAATTCCGTACCATCTGCTAATATTTGTTTCACGGAGTTTACTTGATAATCAACCTTCAAACCATCTATATAATCTTCCGGTAAGTCTCTCCATAATTCCCAGAAGGTGTTAGACTCTGAGGCTGCGTGAACATCAAAGGTCAGGCGTTCCGTGATAACAACCTTGCCTTCGCTTCCCGGTTCATCAACCACGACTGCTTTATATTCGACATCGGTGATGCGGGCATAATCATTAGGGTTTAAGCTAATGTCTTCGGATGAAATGATAGCTTCTGAAAAAAATGGAAACATCATCGAAAAAAATAGCAAGAACCAAATGATGAGAAATGTTTTTGCTTTCATTTGTATTCCTCTCTCAGTATATTTTGTTTACATAATTGAGTATATAAAAAAAAGAACCAAACTGTCAATTCAGTCGGTTCTTTTTGCGTAGTTTTATTTGTAGGATTTCCAAAATTTCATCTTGCTCTGAGGTTGGAATACTATTAAAGTAAAAGAGAACATGTTTCTCTTTATTTGACAAGTTCTTATAGCGTTCTGCATTTTCGGATGCACCAATATAATCCAGAAAGTTGTCCAACTCGACTTTATAAGGAGATGGCTCTTCAAGGAAAGTATTACCATCTGTTTGCAATGATAATTCTATGAGTACTTCAGCAGATACATGATATAAGGTTGCAATTTTATATAATGTATCATTGGTAGGAATTGCCCTTCCGTTTTCATAGTGGGAATATGCTTGTCTTGAAACATCAAGCTGGGATGCAGCAAATTCCTGTGTATAATTAAATGATTTTCGAAGTTCTTTTAAGTATTGTCCAAGTGTTTTATTTGTCATATTTCTTACCCTCTTATATAAAGAGTATAGACAATTTAAACACATCAAAGTATAATGTTATGAGCAAACAAAAAATATAATGATAATCCGAATATCAAATCGAAACATAAGGATAATTCAAATGTAAAGAGAAGCACATAAGGTTAATCGAAAAGTATCATAAGAGGTGACAAATATGGAGCAGTATATCAGAGTAAAGGAATTAAGAGAAAGTACAGGGATGAATCGTAGAGAATTTTGTAAGTATTTTCAGATACCCTATCGGACAGTTACAGAGTGGGAGAGAGATAACAGACACGCTCCGGAGTATGTTATCAGGTTATTAGAATATTATATTAAGGCTGAAAATTTGGTAAAAAAAGAGGATTAACCTGAAAAGCGATTCGACTTTATAAATGAAAGTCGAATCGCTTTTTTGTTTAATATATAGTCCCCTATAATATTAATTGGCTACATAAATAACGGAAAGAACGGTAACGGATGAATCTGTTGCACCGACATGAATCATGTCTAGCTTATTAGCAAAGTCCTTAGAACCAAATGTTGAAACACAATTGTCATAAGAGAATTTTGCGTAATAGTTACCGTTTACAGTTCCTGATTCGCTGATAGAAACCTTTCCCCAGTTTGAACCACCAGACCAGCTTTGTAAAATGAGTTCAAGCTTACCTGGTGTACCTTTGTATTCCACATAGAAGTGACCACCTGAGGTAATGTCTGATGCATTGTATGAACCACCAGCGTGTGTTGTAGCTACAGAAACTGCCTGCCCCCAATTAGAAGCTGACGACTCACCCCAAAAGAGAGAGGTATAATTCTTAGACGAACTGTCAGAGGAACCATCAGAGGAACCACCTGAAGAACCACTAGATGAACCTGCGAAAACAGAGCATATTTTGGACGTTTCTTTGATACCGTTAGAACCATTAATTAAAGTGTTGCCCCAAGTTGATAGGCTAGAACCATCCCATGTGTTTGATATATCGAGGTAAGCAAGTTCTGAGTTATTACCCTTCCAAGACCATCCAATATAACCTACATTTTTAGATGTGCAGTAGCTCATGATAGTTGCTTCATCTACATCGCCATTGGTATGCTCAGAAGCAAATTCACCGATTACCACAGGTACACCGATATTAAGGGCATTATCAATATTAGTTTTAACGGTAGTAGCATTTCCACCGGCGTATTCATACATATGAATTGAAAAAGCAGTATTTCTATGAGAGTCTGCGTTAAACACACTTTTTCCGTAATCCTTAATCGAGTCAGGATACTGTCCCCATCCTGCACAATCTACCATAATCATATTAGAAATACCTGCATTTCTAATAGACTTAATAGCAGAAATATTACCGCTTGCCCATGCGCTTGCGTCCCATGAGCCATACCATTCGTTGGCAATATTTAAGATAACATATGCCTCGTTGCCAATTAATGCATTTTTCATTTCAATCCAGTAATCTACAGCTTTGTTTAAATCAGATGCATTATCACTTCCTGTTGCATCATGAACTTCGAGAATACAAATAAGATTATTGGCTTTACAAAGGTCTATAATGTTTGTAAGCTCTGAGTAGCTTGTTTTGTAGTATTGCGCACCGTTGGAAATAACGACTCTGACAGTATTGGCACCTGTAGCGGCAATTGCTTTTAGGGATGTTTCTGTATATGAGGTGTACCATGCATGTGGAACGTTGACACCTCTCATAACAAATTGATTGCCGTTTGCATCATAGATAGAAGTACCGCTTACATAAAAGCCTTTCGTAGCAGCATTTGCATCGATAGTGTCGGTGCAGATGTATGCAAATAAAAGTAGGAATGAAGTAATGATGGCCAATAGCCTTTTACGAGTCATAAATATTGTGTCTGTTTTGTTGGTCATGTTTAATACTCTCCTTGTCTTTTTATTGTGTGAAACGAAGCTTCTTTTCAAAGAGAATGTATCATAGACTATATTTTAATGCAATATTGTGCGAAAAACTTAGCTAATTAAGTAAAAATGCAACTTAAATGATTAAAAAACAAGGCTAAAGATGCTAAAAATTGTTTATTTTTCATTCGATGCATACAATACAAGTTAAGAAACAGTAAAGCTTTTGCTGCGATAATAGAAATAAAATGGATGGAAAGCTATCATATTTAGAATGAGAGAAAATATACTTAAAATATGATGGAGGAGAGTAAATGAAAATAGGAATTAAGATATTGCAGGGAGCTTTGATTGGATTGGGTGCTGTGTTACCCGGTATTTCAGGAGGAGTCCTTTGTGTGGTGTTTGGGATTTATAAAACCATTATGGAGTTTCTTGCGAACCCATTCCATACATTTAAGACACATATTCCAAAGCTGATTCCCATTTTTATCGGAATCGGAATTGGTTTTTTAGGCATTGCAAATGTGCTTGCTGTTTTGCTGGAAAGATATCCTGCGCCTTCAGTATGTCTGTTTGTTGGTTTGATTAGCGGTATGCTGCCGTCCTTGTTTAGAGAGGCTGGGGAGCAGGGACGGGGAAAATCCTCCTATGTGTCCATGTATGTAACAATGGGAATTATGTTTGCTGTATTAGTAAGTCTACAGGTATTTTCTGTTACGATTACACCAAGTTTTATTTGGTATCTGTTCTGTGGTGTATGTCTGGCACTTAGTATTATTGCGCCGGGCATGAGCTTTTCTACACTTTTGATGCCGCTTGCTTTATATGAGCCTTTTATTGCAGGAATCGGTCATTTGGATTTTACCATACTCATTCCGGCAGGTATGGGAGCACTGGCAACTGTTATTCTGTTATCAAGGGCAGTAAATTCTTTGTTTGAGAAGCATTATTCTGTTGCATTTCATGGAATCATAGGAATTGTCATAGCAGCGACAGTCATGATTGTTCCTTATGCGAGCTTTGTTGAATCTGTGGGAGATTTTTTGGTGAATGGAATTTGCCTTGCAACCGGTGTGTTTGCAGCACTCAGATTAGATAAATTTAACCAAAAGGTTACAGTTGAAAGATAATATTATTAAAAAAGAATAACTCTATTGATGAAACTTTTGATTTGCAATAAAATGTTTATAAAGAAATTGAGAGAGGGATTCTATGAAAAAGAAAAGAATGCTTTTGATATATAATCCGAAAGCCGGGAAAGGGAAGATAAAGAATTCATTATCTGATATTATTGAGATTTTTGTACAGGCTGGATTCGAGGTTACGGTTTATTCAACAGGGAAGCATGGCGATGCGACTCAGCTGGTGGCAGACAGAGAGAGGGGATGCTATGACCTTGTAGTATGCTGTGGCGGTGACGGTACTCTGAATGAGGTTGTAACGGGTATGATGGCTTGTGAGGAGATTCTTCCGATTGGATATATTCCGGCAGGAAGTACCAATGATTTTGCGCAAAGCGTAGGCATACCTGCGAATAGTAAGAAAGCGGCACATGCCATTGTAGAGGGTAAGTGTACCGCATATGATGTAGGTCTTTTTAATGAAAGCAGATTTGTGTATATTGCGGCATTTGGATTATTTACGGAGGTGTCCTACGGAACAGACCAGAATCTGAAGAATTTGCTAGGGCATACGGCATATATTTTGGAAGGAGCTAAGAGCTTATCTTCTGTAAAGTCTTATAAGGTACGAGTGGAAACAGGACAGGAGGTAATCGAGGAGAAGGTAATCTATGGAATGATTACCAATACGACTTCTGTCGGAGGATATAAAAAACTTACAGATAATACTGTAAGGCTGGATGACGGCGAGTTTGAAGTGACACTTATCCGTGTGCCTCAGAATCCTGTAGAACTGAACAATATCATGGTTTCACTGGTATCAGGCAGATTGAATGCAGAGTGTATTTACAGTATGAAAGCATCCCATGTCCGGATTGTGGCAGAGGATGTGATAAGCTGGACCTTGGACGGAGAATACGGTGGTCAGCATAAGGAAGTAAATATTTGTAATGAGTCGAAAAAGCTGTTGCTTGTAGGCACAAATAAATAGCGTCATAGATATGGCGCTTTTTCTACAAATGAGGAGGTAGGAGGGATACATATGAAGATTGGTGTATTAGGAACGGGA
Source organism: Lachnospiraceae bacterium (assembly GCA_015056925.1). GTDB lineage: Bacteria > Bacillota > Clostridia > Lachnospirales > Lachnospiraceae > COE1. Next base: position 6,702 of record SVFJ01000042.1, read on the forward strand.
AGAATTGTTCAGTCGGTAACAAAGACGTTACAGAAGATGGAAGGAATAGAGTGTTATGCGATTGCTTCCAGAACCAAGGAGCGTGCAAAGGAAGCAGCAGCTGAATACGGATATGAAAAAGCGTATGGCAGCTATGAGGAGCTTGTGGCTGATGCCGGGGTAGAGCTTGTGTACATTGCGACACCACATTCCAGACATTATGAGGATATGAAGCTTTGCATACAACATAAAAAACCCGTACTATGCGAGAAGGCATTTACTATGAACAGTGCACAGGCAAAAGAGATTCAAGAGCTGGCAAGAGAAGCAGGTGTCTTTGTGGCAGAGGCGATATGGACAAGGTATATGCCGTCAAGACAGCTCATCGGACAGGTGTTAGATAGTGGAATCATAGGTAAGGTGTCAGTATTGACAGCAAATTTGTCCTATACCATCTATGACAAGGAAAGGATTGTGACACCTGAATTAGCCGGTGGTGCGCTTTTGGATGTTGGTGTATATGGAATTAATTTTGCGATGATGCATTTTGGTGAGGAGATAGAGCGTATAGAGACCTCAGTACAGTTTACCGAGACGGGTGTGGATGGAATGGAAAGTATTACTTTATTCTATAAAAATGGTAGAATGGCTGTATTAACACATGGTATCTATGGGCGCTCAGACAGAAAAGGAATCTTCTACGGTGAAAAGGGATATATTGTAGTAGAAAATATCAATAATCCACAGTCTATCTCAGTGTATGATGCAGGGGACAAGCTACTTCAGAGAATTGATGTTCCTGAGCAGATTAGCGGGTACGAATATCAATTTGAAGAGTGCAGGAGAGCGATATCGGATGGTATAAGCGAAAGTAAATCTATGCCACTTGCAGATAGTGTTAAAGTGATGCAGGTGATGGATGCAGTTCGTAAGAAGTGGGGATTGGTATATCCACAGGAGAAAAGAGATTGACAGAATAAAGGAAGACGCTAAGTATGGACAGAAGAGGAAAGACAGCAGTTATTTTAATGGGAGTGTGCATGGCTCTGGCGGGGTGTGGTTCGACCAGGTTAGAGTTCTTGGAGGACAATGACCTTGTTGTAGCAGGCAATCACTATATAGCAGCAATTACACAGGAAGGGGACGTGAAGTTGGTCTATGAGACTGACCGGGTAGAACAGGAAGCTATGGAGACTGATTGGAGTGGCGCAGTCAGGTTGATGAAGAATGAGGAGATACCGGTTGCTATATCGGCAGATGGTACATTGCTGGTAGCAAAGGGACAAACATATGAAGAGCTTGAGCGGGATATGCAGGATACTTTAAAAGAGATAGAAGAAGCGAAAGGCAATGTAGGTGCAATGTTTGGTTTGGATGTGGAAAATGCCAAGGAAATGATGCAGTGGACGAATTTGCAACAAGTATATGGCAGTTATCCGGGATTTGGCGGCTTTGGACTTTGTAAGGACGGAAGTATATTAGAACAGGGAATCCTGTATATCGGATTAAATGAAGATGAGGTTTCTCAGATTCAGTCATGGGAGAATATCAAGGAATTGGCATCCATATATTCGGGAGGACATGTTGCCGGTCTTGATAGTGATGGTACAGTACATACTGTAAAAATGAAAAATGTTAATTGGACGGATATGCAGTCTATTGAGTCGGGTAGAGTGATGCTGTTTGGTCTGACAAAGGAAGGTACCGTGCTTTATACTGACCCCGGTTTTGGTCGCGCGTATTCTACAGAAGCTATGAAGGATATTGTGTTTATTGCAGCAGGATATGATAATCAGGAAAATATAGATGTTGTATATGGAATTAACAATAAGGGTAAGGTAGTGGACCGTTTTGGAGAGGAGCTTTTGGGCTTTGAGGACATTGTGGAGATAGACGTTACTACGATGTCACCGATTGTTGTAATAGGACGTAAGGCAGATGGAACAATTTGTGTCAGTGAGAATGCGGATGAAGCGATGAAGCAGGCAGTGGCAGAGTGGAACAGTTAATATATGAGAGGCGGACGAATGAAGAAGAGTAAGGCATCAGAGGATAAAAGGTTGCAAAGTTGTAGAAAGGGATGCAGACTGCTGCGCCTTTTTCTGATATCATCAATAGCAGCGGTTGGTTATTTGGCAGTAGGATGTTTGGGCATATTTGGATTACCGACATTTCGTGAAGCACCTGTAAGATGGCTGGTACATACGTTAATCATTATACTGATTGAAGCAATTATCTTTTGGATTGGTATTATCAGAATCTATATATCATCGAAGCAGTTGGGGATGCGATGGCGTGTGTTAGGTATTGTATGTGGCTGGATACCCTTTGTAAATCTGGTGGTACTAATTCAGTTAATTAATGTTGTACAGGCAGAGATTGATACTGAAATCCGAAAGCAGCAGGTGAATCATGAGAGGATAGATGCGCAGATTTGTAAGACGAAGTATCCGATTCTGATGGTGCATGGAGTGTTTTTCAGGGACTATGAATATCTGAATTATTGGGGCAGGATTCCGTCAGAGCTAGAGAAGAATGGTGCAACGATATTCTATGGTAATCATAATTCCGCTTCTGCAGTAGAAGAAAGTGCCGGAGAGCTGGCGCAGAGAATACGGCAGATTGTAAAGGAAACAGGCTGTGAGAAGGTGAATATTATCGCACATTCTAAAGGTGGACTGGATTGTCGTCAGGCACTTGCGAAAGAGGGAGTAGCACCTTATGTAGCGAGTCTGACAACGGTGAATACACCTCATAGAGGCTGTGAGTTTGCAGATTATCTGTTATCGAAAATACCGCAGAAACAGCAGGAACTTTTGGCAAAAGGTTATAACAGCGCTATGGAGAAGCTGGGAGATGTGAATCCTGACTTTTTGGCAGCGGTTTATGACCTGACGGCAAAGGCATGTGCAGAGAGAAATAAAATAGTTCAGGATGTAGAGGGTGTATATTATCAGAGTGTCGGTTCTAAGCTGAATCGTGCCATGGATGGACGTTTTCCGCTTAACTTTACCTATCAGTTGGTGAATTATTTTGATGGTTATAATGATGGATTGGTGGGAGAACATTCTTTTCCATGGGGGGAACATTATGAGTTTCTGACCGCCAAAGGCAACCGCGGTATTTCGCATGGTGATATGATAGATTTAAACAGAGAGAACTTTACAGGCTTTGATGTAAGAGAGTTTTATGTACAGCTGGTGTATGGGTTAAAGCAGAAGGGGTTTTAGGAGGTTATCTATGAGATTGGGAAGAAGCAAAAGATTGGCAGCAGGGATATTATGTATGTCAGCGTTGACTTTGGCAGCGTGCGGGCAGATGAAAGCAGAGGAAACAGAGGTAGTGGAAACAAAGGGAGAGGAAATTGTGGAAGAGTTGACCGATAAAACATTTATTCCAAGTGATGAATATATTAAGACTTTGGGAAGAACTGCGTACTTGAAGGATACATTGTGGATGGCATTATCCGGCTCAGGTGCGGAGTTTACCTTTACAGGCACGAAGGCGGTAATCACAATGCAGGCGGATACGGCAATTATGGGAGACAGAGATAGTCAGGCAAGAGTTGCTGTTTTTGTGAATGATGAGTGTGTTGTAGACGATATGATTGATAATATGGCAGAGATTTATACTGTATTTGAAAGTCAAGAACCGAAAGAGTGTACGGTCAGAATAGTAAAGCTATCGGAGTCAGCTAACTCTACGGTTGGAATTAAGAGCATAGGGGTTACTTCTTTGGGAGATATCAAGCCAACTGAGAATAAGGAGCATTTGATAGAGTTTATCGGAGATTCTATTACCTGCGGATACGGTGTAGAGGATGAAGTAAAGGAGAATCATTTTTCCACTAAGACAGAGAATGTTATGAAAGCGTATGCTTATAAGACAGCAGAGGCATTAGATGCTGATTATAGTATGGTTTCTTATAGTGGTCATGGTATTATTTCGGGTTATACCGGAACAGGAGATAAAGTGGATTCACAACTGGTACCGCCATATTACAGCAAGTTAGGATTTTCTTATGCTTCTTATATGGGGCAGAGTGCCTTTGATGTGGAGTGGGATTTTTCGAAGCGACAGCCGGATTTGGTTGTGATTAATCTGGGTACAAATGATGACACCTATACAGGTTCGGATGCAGAAAGGCAGGAGGAATATGTAGAAGGTTATGTTTCCTTTTTGAAAGAAATCCGCCAAGTGAATCCGGAAGCGACAATTCTTTGTACATTGGGTATTATGGGAGACAGATTATATCCTAGTGTGGAAAAAGCAGTAGCAGATTATCAGTCAGAAACAGGAGATAGTAATGTATATTCCATGAAGTTTGACGTGCAGTCTCCTTCAGACGGTTATGCTGCAGACTGGCATCCGACAGAGGCAACACATACTAAGGCAGCGCAGAAGCTGACGGCAAAGATACAGGATATTATGGGCTGGTAGTTATGTAATCTTGTTGATTCTTGTTGGAAACGATATAATGATTAGTATGAAGAAGAAAATAAAATCCAACAGAATTTCATATTTGAAGCCAATAGATGCAATGATTTTAATTGCTTTATTTGTTATGTTTATCATGCTGACAATCGGTTTAAGTGTCGGAACCTATCAGTACAAGGAGAATCAGGTGCTTTTGATTAAGGATTGTATGAATATTTTTTCTGATAATCAGAAGGTGCAGTTTCAACAGTTTATAGATAGTAAAGTAGCAGTTTTAGAGGGCTTGGCACAGTACCCTGATATTTATAGAATGGATGAGGAGCAGCAAGAGAAATTTATCAAAGGTCGCTCTAAGAAACTGGGATTTCATCATATATTTGTCATGCGGGCAGAAGGTACAGGATATTATATTGATGAAGGGGTTATCAGAGAACAGGGAGATGAGCCTTTCTATCAGTCTGTCATGGAAAATGAGATTTACATCACGGAACCGTTTTATAGTCCGGAGCATATTACGATGACAGTGAGTGTATCAATATACGATAAGTTCAAGCGTAAGGTAGGTGCACTTTGTGGTGCATTTGAATTGACGGAGATAGAGAAGCTTTTTGCACAAAATGAAATGTTTCTTGGAGGAAAGCTATGGCTGATTAACCGAGAAGGAAAGTATATTGTTGCAGATGATATTCATAAGATATATTCCAAGGAAGTTATATATGATGCAGCAGATGCAGATTATTCTTTAATTCGGGCGGCATTTGAACAAAGAACAGATGTGGAAGGCGTTCTGATTCAAAATGGTGAAGAGTACATTACAAATGTTACATACCTTGCCGGCTATGATTGGGTGATTGTACAGTGCGTAGAAGAAAGTGCGGTATATAAGGATTTGAGATATATTGATTGGTGGAATTATTTTTCGATTGGTCTAATCTGTATTATCATCATTGGAGTGGTTCGTATTACATTGTATTGGTACCAGTCCGTGCGGGAAGTGAATATTGATACTTTGACTAAGAGCAATAGTCGAATTTATATGCAGAATCTCTTAGAACAGTTAGAAAGGGATTATAAGCATGATATTGCGTTGATTTACTTTGATTTGAATAAGTTTAAGTATGTGAATGATACCTTTGGTCACGATGAAGGAGATAGGATTCTTTGTATCTTTGCAGAAGTATTGGAAGAAGTATTCCGTAAGCGTGGTTGTGTAGGTCGTTTAGGTGGAGATGAGTTTCTTGTAGTTGGTGTAGGCTTGACGCAGGATGAGGTTTTGAAGTTGTGTCATGCTGTGGAAGAACATTTAGTAGAGCGAAGCGGTGAGTTGGCATATGAATATGTCATTAGTACCTCTTATGGTTTTGCAATTCGGGAAAAGGGGAGCCAGCTGTTGATAGAGGATATACTGTCACAGGCAGATGAAAATATGTATCGTTTTAAAGAAGCAGGAAAACAATTAAAATAGTAAAAAGTCCCTTGTATATAGGCGAAGTGTCTAATATACAAGGGACTTATATTTCTTAGGAAAGCTGGATTCTTTGAATAAGCTGACGACTCAAATCCTTCCACTCAAAACGGTTGTTTTCAATAATCATATATCCGTGGTGGCTGTTCTCTTTGGGAATAGCAACAGAGCCAGGATTCATATAAATATAGGAATCATGGTCAGCATACTTTGGTACATGGGTGTGACCACATAACAGGATGTCTTGTGGTTGTAAGAGAGGAGGATTGTCCTCATTAAAATGGTGACCGTGTGTAGCATATATAATATTGGCACCTATATTAAGAATGCAGTATTCTGCCATAATAGGGAATTCCAAAACCATCTGGTCTACTTCCGTATCGCAGTTACCGCGTACGCATAACAGTTTATCCTTATGTGCATTTAGTATTGTAATTACGTTTTTGGGATTATAATCCTTAGGCAAGTCATTTCTGGGACCATGATACAACAAGTCTCCCAGTAACAGGAGCTTGTCAGCCCTCTCTTCTTCAAAACATTCAAACATTTTTTCGCAATAATAAGCTGACCCGTGTATATCCGATGCAACCATCCACTTCATAAATTTCTCCTTTTCACACATTTGATTTACATAAAAATAACCTTAACTTTATTTCAATTGTATGAAAAATATGGTAGTGTGTAAAGTAGGAAATTGATTGAGAGGATATCACAAAGCATGAGAATTATAAATTTGATGGAAGACACAAAGGGAGCAGAGGGATGCATATATGAGCATGGACTTAGCTTTTATGTAGAGACAAAGAAACATAAGATATTGGTGGATACCGGCGCAAGTGATGCATTCTTAGAAAATGCCAGGTTACTGGGAATAGATTTGACACAGGTGGATACAGTAGTTATTAGTCATGGTCATTACGACCATACAGGTGGACTTTTGGCATTTGCGCTATTAAACCCTGATGCAAAGATATATATGCGCAACAATGCAGGAAAGGCATATTACAGCATAAAGGATAATGGTGAGAAGTATATTGGAATCAATCAGGATATCTTAGAGCTGCCGCAGCTGGTGCTTGTGGAAGGAGATATGCAGATAGACGAAGAACTTTCACTCTTTACGAATGTGACAGGAAGAAGATTCTGGGCAAAAGGAAATCTTCTGTTGAAGCGTAAGGATAAGGAATGTCTGGTACAGGATGAGTTTGACCATGAGCAGTGTCTGGTGGTAAAGGACTGTGAGGAACAGATTCTGTTTTCAGGCTGCGCTCATAATGGCATATTGAATATATTAGAGAAATATAAAGAGATATACCATGGTTATCCTGATAGAGTGGTCAGTGGATTTCATATGATACAGCAGGAGTATACGGAGGAAGATTTGGAAAATATCAGGCAGACAGCAAGAGAGCTGCAAAAGCTGGATTGCAGATTCTATTCAGGACATTGTACAGGGCAGACAGCATTGGATGTTATGAAGGAGATTATGCAGGAACAGCTACAGCAGATACACAGTGGTATGGAAGTTATATAAAGGGGGCGATGTGAAGATGACATATCAGGAGATGAAAGAAAATGCAGAGGTTCGTGCGTTTATCAAAAAGGGAAATGCATATTTGGATACATTGGGATATACGGACCATTCAGAAGCACATTGTGCACTCGTGGCAGAGAGAGCAGCGGATATACTGAGGAAATACGGCTATTCGGAGCATGAGATTGAGCTGGCAAAGATAGCTGGCTTTATGCATGATATCGGAAATGGAATCAATCGTAAGCATCATGCAGAGTACGGTTCGATTCTTGCAAATGAGATACTGCGTAATACGGATATGCCTCTGGAGGACAGAGTAGAGGTAGTAGCTTGTATTGCAAATCATGACGAATCAACAGGCGGGGCAATTGATGCTATTTCAGCAGCATTGATTATTGCAGATAAGACGGATGTTCGTAGAAATCGTGTAAGATGTACAGATAAGGCAAGCTTTGATATTCATGACAGAGTAAATTATGCTGTAACAGGCGCTGAGCTTGTGGTTGAGCCGGAGAATAAGCTGATTACCTTGAATTTGCAGATTGATGAGTCTATTTGTACGATGCTGGAGTATTTTGAGATTTTCTTGCAGAGAATGATTATGTGCAGAAGGGCAGCAGAGTATTTTGGTTCTCGATTTAAGTTAACAGCAAATGGAAGTAAGGTTTTATAGGGGGGCGGAATAGAATGAGTTTGGTATTTGAAACAGCAGCTAGGCCTGAAGCGTGTGGTGTTCCTTCTGAGGCAGTACAGAGATTCGTGCAGGAAATAGCAGAGAAAAAGCTGGCATTACATGGTTTTATGCTTTTACAGGGGAAAACAGTTGTGGCAGAGAGCTATGCAAAGCCTTTTTCACGTAAGGCACCGCATCGTATGTATTCTATTACAAAGTCGTTTACTTCTTTGGCAATTGGATTACTGGTGCAGGAAGGGAAGATAGACCTTTCTGATAAGATATGTAAGTATTTTCCTGAGAAGCTTCCTAAAGAGGTGGACGAGCGAATTGCGGCTATGACAATCAAAGATATGCTTTGTATGTCATCAGCACATAGTATGACGACCTATAAAAGATATGACGGGGACTGGGTAGAATCCTTTTTCCATATAGAACCTACGCATCAGCCGGGGACGGTTTTTAGCTATGATACCTCAGCAACACATACTCTGACAGCATTGGTAGAAAAGCTGTCAGGTAAGGAACTGCTTGCATATTTAAGGGAAAAAGTTTTGGATAAGTTGGGATTTTCCAAGGAGGCTTATGTGATAAAGGAGCCGGCAGGTGTTTCCATGGGTGGCAGTGGTCTGGTTTGTTCTTTAGAGGATATGGCAAGAGTAGCTTATCTGTGTAATCACTATGGAGTTGTGGATGGAGAGGAATTATATCCAAGCGGGTATCTGAAGGAGGCGACGGCTAAGCAGATTGGAACACCGCTACAGGTAATTCAGGATGAAAGAGAAGGCTATGGTTATTATTTCTGGCGTGCCAGAAAGGGTGGCTTTAGTATGTATGGGATGGGAGGACAGCTTGCAGTCTGTTTCCCACAGCATGATTTTGTATTTTTGACCATTGCAGATATGCAGGGAAGCGGAGTGGCGCTACAGCCACTGTATGATGCTTTTTATAACCATATCTATCCTTATATAGCAGGGGAGTGTGTGGATAAGGCGACACAAGAATTGGAGAATTGTGGATTAGAATTACCGATGCCCCAAGGAGAATGTTGCTCTGCTTGGGAGGATTTTCTGTTTGAGAAAGATATGGTCTTTGATAATAATCCGTTAGGATTAAAGCTGGCAAAGGTAGAGTATGATAAGGAGGCGCAAAGAGGCACCTTTATCTATGAGAATGCATTTGGAACACATCTGATACCATTTGGCATGGGAGAGTTTGTAGAGCATACTTTCCCGGAGGTAGAATATCCTGCAGTAACAGCAGCGGTATGGGAGCAGGAAAACAGATTTGTACTTCGTAGCTTTCTACTGGGAGATAATTTTGCAAATGTGTGGATTGAGATTGGTTTTAAGGAAGACCGTGTGAGTATACATATGAAGCGTGCAGCGGAGAATTTTCTCAATCATTATGATGGGTTTGCGGGCGGTAGGATAGTAAAGTAATAAAGAAAATATTAAAATTAATGAAAACTCAATGCGTATATTGAAAATAAACTGAAAAAATGGTACAATATTCCTAGATTGACAGCGAAATGGACAGGCGATAACAAATATATATCGTCTGTCTTTTTCTCTATAAAAAGTAGAGAATTGTCTCAATAACTATGTGATATGTATTGAGGAGGACAGATTATGGAAGTGGCAAAAAAGATGGGAAAAAAGGGGACAAAATTTAAACTGATGGCTCAGATATTGTCATTGGTTGCAGCACCTATGCTGATTATGGTACTACTTGCTATATTGGCGATAGAAGCTGTTGCTACAAGTGTATCTGAAACTATGGTAAAGCATGAACTGAATACTGCGCAGTATGCAGTTGAAGTGGCGGTGAGTAACCTGGGAGCAGGTGTATATGTAGTCAATGAAAATAATAAATTATATAAGGGTAAGGAATGTATTACAAATAACCAGAAAATGTTTGATAATTTCAAGAATGAAGTAGGTTTGGAAGTTACAATATTTTATGGTAATACACGTTATGCTACCAGTATCCGAAATGCAGAGGGAGACCCTATTTTGTATACTGAGGGAGACCCGGCTATTTATGAGAAAGTTGTGGTTGGCGGAGAAACCTATTATACGGATAATATATCGATTGAGGGAACAACCTATGTGGCACAGTATTCACCGCTCTATCAGTTTAATAGAGATGAAATTATCGGTATGGTTTTTGTTGCTTTGGATAAGGAAACGGTTGAGGCAGCATATAAGTCAAAGATGGTGTCAAATATTATCTTTTTAAGCATTGTTTGTGTTGTTACAATCGTGTTGGCTGTTCTCTTTGTAATCAGATTGATAAAGGCAATTAAGCATGTAATTATGAATTTGGAAGAGGTTGCTGATGGAAAATTAAATCATGAGGTTGGTAAGAAGCTTGTTGCCAGGGGTGATGAGATTGGAGATATTGCAAGAAGTGTTCAGTCTTTGATTCAGGGACTTGCAGAAATTATTGTTACGATTTTGGATGTATCAGGAAAGCTGGATAAGATTTCAAGCAGATTCAGTAACTCTTTTGGTATTATGTCGGATTCTATTGCAAATGTAAATGTTGCAGTTGAGGAGATGGCAAAAGGAGCATCTCAGCAGGCAGAAGAAACGCAGAACGTAAGTAATCGTGTTCAGGATATGGGTGAGGCGATTGATGGTACAGCGGTACATATTGATAATCTTGCTGACAGTACTGATAAGATGAGAGATTATAATAGGACTGTAAATACAACATTAGATGAGCTTATGAAGATTAGTAATCAGACGAAGGAAGCCTTTGATGTTGTGTATGAGCAGACAAGTGTGACAAACCAGTCCGCAAATGAGATTCAAGAAGCAGCTAATGTTATCACGGATATTGCATCTCAGACAAATCTGTTGTCACTGAATGCGAGCATAGAGGCTGCAAGAGCAGGTGAGCATGGTAAGGGCTTTGCAGTAGTAGCAGATGAAATTCGAAAGCTGGCAGAGCAGTCGGCACAGTCTGCGACACAGATTACAGGTATTATTGAGGTATTGATTAAGAACTCTAATACTACGGTAGATACGATGAAGACTGTAACAGAGAAGATAGACTTACAGGGTAGGGAATTGAATGAGACACAGTCAGTATTCAGTTCTTTGAATGAGGAAATAGAAGAGGTTGGCGGTGCGGTAGATGCGATTCGAGATGAAACATCGAACCTGAACAACCTAAAGGAAACGGTAATGTCTTCAGTCGAGAATCTGGCGGCAATTGCGCAGGAGAATGCAGCAAGTACTCAGCAGACGTCAGCGGCTATGCAGGAGCTTGGTGTACAGGTAGGTGATTGTGGTCAGGATGTTGAGGATATTCTTAGTATGTCTTCGGTACTTGCTACAAATACAAGAAGATTCCAGCTTAAGAGTGAGATAGGAGAATAAATAGGTAACGCAGGGTGTGAACAGCACCCTGCGTTTTTGGTAAATAAAAGTTGTTGAAAGATTATGTTAACAAATTTCTCCAAATATATTGATTTTTCAGTCAAAATGCGATTAAATAAAGATGTAGTAATTCTCTGGTAACAGGGGTGAGGAAGGGGTATAAATATGAGTAATTTTGACGAGAGAACAAATCATGATGTAGCGATTATTCCAAAGGGAACAGTTATCAATGGTAATATCATTATTGATGGTAAACTGGAGATGTATGGAACGATTAACGGAGACATTGAATCAAAGTCCCGTGTTAATATATGCGGAGATATTAACGGCAACATTAAGGCGGAAGAGATTTATGCAAAGGATTCCTTTATCGAGGGTAATATTGAATGTGAGAAGGCAATTGCAGTTCGCGAGAATACAGTTGTATTAGGAGATATTACAGCTGACAGCTTAGTGGTAGATGGAGCGATTCAGGGTAATCTTGATATTAAGGGATGTGTAACTGTTGGGAATACAGCGATTATTGACAGTGATATTAAGGCAAAGTCTATTGAAGTAAGCAATGGTGCTGCTTTGAACGGACATTGTTCATTATGCTATGCAGATATTACACCACAGAAGTTCTTCCCGGAGACAGAAGCAGTTGTTGAGAAGATGCCGGAGAGTAATAAAGACAAGAAACGTAAGGTTAGTTAATAGAATATGAGTGAATATTGTATAGGAACAGCAAAGGATACTATAGATACCGAGGAGATTTTAGATTTTGCCAATATGGTGTTTAGTATGTCATCGGGAAGTATTGATTTTCGTAGGACATTACCTAAGGCATATCTGGCGAAGCGGGCAATGGTGCCGACGCACCATCTGATAAAGGAAGAGGGACGGATTAAGGCACTAATAGATGTTTATCCCGGTGAGCTTAGGCTCGATAAGGAGAGTCTTTCTTATGGTTATATCGGCACGGTCAGTGTACATCCTCGAGCACGTTCCAAGGGCTATATGATTGAGCTTATGAAGAAGGCAGAGGGTCAGCTTCGTCGTGACGGAGCTGATTTTATTTTGTTGGATGGTAATAGGCACAGATATCAGCACTATGGTTTTGAGAAAGCGGGGATGAAATACTGTTTTAATATCACTAGAGACAGTATACGTCATTTTGTGAATTCTCATAATCGGGAATGTGGACAAAAGGATAAGATTTATTTTGAGTTTGTGGATAGTGTAGAGCATGAGGCAGTGGATATAATGTATGATTTATATCAGAAGCGTCATGTAACTGCAAGGCACGATAAGGAAGAGTTTTATCTTTGTTTATGCGGCTGGGAGGCAAATACTTATGCAGTGATGATGGATGATGAATGTATAGGATATATGAATACCACTGCAGAGGATGATAATGTATATGAATTTGCCTTAAAGGATAATTCACAGCTGTCAGCGGTTATTTGGGCATTTATGCAGGAGATGGAGCCTCATGAGCTGGCGGTTAATGTGGGAATGGATGAGGTAGAGGAAATTAGCATATTGGATGAGCTCAGTGATTATTATACATTGAATATGTCTCATCAAATGAAGATTTTGAATTATGAGTCTGTATTGCGCTTCATGCTGATGTGGAAACAGCAGGCAGAGGGTGAACTTTGTGATGGAAGCTATGTGATTGGTGTAGAGGATATACAGACAAACTATAGGTTAAGTATAAAGAATGAAGTGGTTTGTGTTGAACAGACTGCGGATGAGGCTGACGTGGTATATAGTGCGCTTGAGTTAATCAGAACATTAACCACAAGTTATTATTTCCATGAAGTCAGAAAGAAAGGAAGTCCGTTACGGAAGGCACCACAAGGGTGGTTCCCATTACCATTTTATCTTCCGGTTACAGATGCATTTTAAAAGGGTGTCGCAATTTTGCGACACCCTAATTTTGTATCTTGTATAAGAATTTTATGGAAAGAATCGGCTATGCTGATTCTTTCAAATGTTGCTTAGCAACATTTTGTTATAAGAAAATATATTTACATACAAACAGTACTGCAAGAATATACATTAAAGGAGAAACCTTCTTTGCCTTACCGCAGCATACGTTGATGATGACATAAGAGATAACACCCATTGTGATACCCTCTGAGATACTGTACATCAAAGGCATTGATAAGAAGCAAAGGTAAGCAGGTACTGCGTCAATAGGGTCATCAAACTTGATGTCCTTAATAGCAGATACCATAAGGAATCCAACGAAGATTAAAGCAGGAGCTGTTGCAAATCCGGGGATTGCTGTAAAGATTGGTGCAAAGAAGATTGCAGCCAGGAACAGAATACCTGTTGTCATAGCTGAAAGACCTGTTCTTGCGCCTTCGCCAACACCTGCAGAGCTTTCTACGAAGGTTGTTGTTGTAGATGTACCAAGTACGGCACCTACAGAAGTAGCTACAGCATCTGCCATTAAAGCACCTTTGATGCGTGGAAGCTTCTCATCCTTATCAAGGAAATCTGCCTTTGTTGCAACACCGATTAATGTTCCGATGGTATCAAACATATCAACAAATAAGAATGCGAAAATGATTACGATAAAGTTCCAAAGGTTTACAGTAGAGAAATCAGCCTTGAAGCACTGACCGAATGTCTTGCCGATAGCTGTGAAGTCTGTAATACCAAAGCTTGGATATAAGGAATAGTAGCCGGCATCAGGAGCAGGAACATATACACCAACAGCCTGCATTAGCATACCAAGAACCCAAGTAACAATGATACCGATAAGGATAGAGCCTTTAACGTTCTTTACATAGAGTACAGCGGTAATAAATAATCCGATTAAAGCAAGTAATGCACAGATACCCTGTGTGCTGAAATTTGCAGTAAAGTCTACATAAGAGAGTAAGGTAGAGCTATTGTCTACAACAAGGTCAGCGCCCTGCAAACCGATAAAAGCAATGAAGAGACCGATACCGGCACTTACACCCTTCTTAAGGTTGGAAGGAATTGCATTAAAGATTGCTTCACGAACATTAGTTAATGATAAAACGATGAAGATAAGACCTTCTACGAATACTGCCATAAGAGCAATGCGCCAGTCATATCCCATGTTACCGCATACAGTAAATGCAAAGTAAGCATTTAATCCCATACCCGGAGCTAACGCAAACGGATAGTTTGCCATAAGTGCCATACATGCTGTTCCGATGAATGATGCAAGACATGTTGCGATAAGTACCGCAGTGGCATCCATGCCGGAAGCTGATAACAGGCTTGGGTTAACGGCTAAGATATAAGCCATTGTCATAAAGGTAGTGATACCGCCCAATACTTCTGTCTTCACAGTCGTATTGTTCTCTTTGAGTTTAAAGAGTTTTTCTAACATTTTTATACCCCCATTCAATATAGTAAAATTAAAATAAAAAAGTAGAAGAACTATTCATGGTTTAAATAGTTAATCTACTTTGTATTATACAATATGTTGACGTAAATTTGTATACTGTATATAAAATTAATAAATATACAACAATTGTCACTCCATAAACTTCCAAGTGTACATATTTTGGGAACCGCATTTGCTACATGGTACACTATATTGCTCAAAAACAAACATTTTTATTTGGTCTTCAGGAATAGTTGGTTCCACAATTCGGCTCTGTCCGCATTTGCAAAGAAACAGGACCTTACGATTTACGTGAACCTTGAGGCTTTCACCTCGTAGTCCCAGAACTTTTTCGATATATTTAATCTGTTCTTCGGTGTGAACACCGCATTCCTCTAATGCCCATTTATATTCGTCGCGAATAATGTGAAGTTCATTTGATGGAAGTTTAGCATAGTGCATTTCTAATTTCTGCTCTGTAAACATATTTTCCCTTCTTTCTATATTATGCAATTAGTATTCATTTTACAAATCTTTAAACGCAGTTCTATATTTAGTATAACACAAGTTGTTGTGCAAATAAAGTGAAAAGTACGAAAGATTCTGAAAATAAACTTCTTAAAGATTTTGACTTTAGTAGGAGATAATTTATGACGATATAATCTATAACCCTAATTAGCGAAGAGATAATAAGTGCTTTATACGAGCATTATTATCAGATGCACGAGAAAACTTGTTTTCGAGTTAGTGAAGATTTTTGGGTGCCAAGGTGTAAAAGGATTTGCACAAAGATATCAATAACAGGTATTGTCACATGGAGGTGGCATAGGAAGATGAACAGTAAAGCCTTATTGTTTCTTTCGAAGGTTGCGGATATCAAGGCACAGACTACAACTGCACAGGAACTAAGGAAGGATGCCCCGGGAATCGCTGAGATGATACAGCGTTATCTGCATAATCCGGCATTGTCATTAACATCCTTAGAGCAGCCACCCAGAAGCTGGCAGGAGGCAAAGCGTGATGCCAGGACAAGTCATTATCTGACAGTTGTAGAGGTGTCTCAGATGGCCAATCAGAGAAGAAGAGACGCAGAAGAGAGAGCAACGGGGAAAGACGAGAAAGAACAAAGAAAGTCCGAGATGATACATCCGGACAGTATAGAACGTAAGACCAGACGGGATGAACTGCGTAGAAACGCCTTTGAACGCTTGAATATCTCAGTGAGTCAGGCAGGATATTTACTATATTCCTATGATAAAGCAGGTGAGCTTAGTATTATGGGAGATGACATTACTCCCGGTACTTACGGAGACCAGATTACGCACGGAGATTTTACGGAAAATGCATAAATGCAGGCTGATGAAGATTGGCTTGCATTTTTTTGCGCAAATAAGCAGAGTCATAATAATATACAAATATTTGTGCTTGCATAAAAATAGTTATATATTATTATGACGAGCAATGCGACCGAGTGAAGAAACTTCACGGGGTGCTTATTTGCGAAAAATAAATATATTAAATTAAAATGTGATATTTTAGCTTTTCGAATCGTTCATATATTGAAAGGCCTTTCGAAAATAGGAGGATTAGTTTGAATACAAAGGAATATGAACGCATCGCATCGCTTTATCTGGATTGTGTGTACAGAGTGGCGGTGAATGGATGTAAGAGCTATGCGGATGCAGAAGATGTAGTACAAAATACATTTATTAAGCTGTGGGAAAAAGAGAATCATTTCAAGGATGATGAGCATGTAAGAAAGTGGTTAATCAGGGTTACTGTGAATGAATGTCATTCCTTATGGAGAACACCATGGAAACGATGCATAACATCCTTAGAGGAGATTGTGCAGGAGCAGGTATTTACTGAACTGGAGAAAAGTGAATTATACGATGCAGTAAGAGAGCTTCCGGTCAAGTATCGTCAGATAGTACATTTATATTATTATGAAGAATACAGTGTAAGAGAAATCTCAGAGATTATGAAGCTTTCAGAAACAGCGGTTCAAACCAGATTACTCCGAGCAAGACAGAAGTTGAAAGAGAAATTGAAGGAGGCATGGCAATGAATAGTGAAGAGAGAAATAAAAAATATTATCAGGAAACCTTTCATGAGGTACATGCTCCAATGTCTTTGACAGGAAAGGTGATGAATATGAAAAAAAATGAAAACGGAAAGAAAGATTATTCAGTAGTAAAAAGATTTGCAATGACAGCAGCAGCTTTGGCAGCGTTATTTGTGGGAAGTAATGGCGTGGTATATGCAGCGACGGGAAGTACGTGGATTGAAAATATGATAGTATATTTTAATGAAGCGGCATATGAGGTTGACGTAGAGCAAACGGTTGATGTGGATGGAAATGTACATTATTCAGGCACAGCTCAGTTGGAGGATGGTCCGGTAGCATTCTTTTTAACCAATGAATCTAATGATGATGTTGTTGATGAGATGCATGTTGATTTTGTAGACCCGATAAATGCTCCTGAAATTATAGAAGCAGGAGAGGTTATTTATTTTACATATGGTGATTTGGCTATTGATATCACAGAAGATGTGGCGGACGGGGAAGCAACCGGAAGCTTTGAAAAGGATGGTACTACCTATCAGTATACTGTAAGGGGTAATAGCGGTGAATGGGATGTTCAGATAGGATATTAAGAACAAAGGAGAAGCGATATGATATGCTTCTCCTTTGTTATGTTCAAATTCGGGTTTGTTGAGCTAACGGACGGCACTCTGTCCTTCTCCACGAAAC
>SVFJ01000043.1 GCA_015056925.1 Lachnospiraceae bacterium
TTGTAAGATAGTGAGGATATAAAATTATGCCTGAGATTAGAGAAAAAGTTGATGTATGTGTAATCGGTGCAGGACACGCAGGATGTGAGGCAGCGCTTGCATGTGCACGTATGGGTTTAGAAACAGTAATATTTACGGTAAGTGTTGATAGTATTGCACTTATGCCTTGTAATCCTAATATTGGCGGTTCCTCTAAGGGACATTTAGTTAGAGAGTTAGATGCTCTTGGCGGAGAGATGGGTAAGAATATTGATAAGACGTTTATCCAGTCTAAGATGTTGAATGTTTCTAAGGGGCCGGCGGTTCATTCTCTTCGTGCGCAAGCAGATAAGGCGGAGTATACCAGAAGTATGCGTATGGTTTTGGAGAATCAGGAGCATTTGACGATTAAGCAGGCTGAAGTTACGGAGCTTTTATATGAAGAGCTTTCGGAGAAGGAAGAGCTTGCAACAAAGAAAATTACCGGCGTTAAGACTTATACAGGTGCCATTTATGAAGCAAAGGCAGTTATTTTATGTACAGGTACTTATTTAAAAGCAAGATGTTTGTGTGGAGAAGCAATTACCTATACGGGACCAAATGGATTGCAGGCTGCCAATTATTTGACAGATTCTCTCATTAAGATGGGAATTGAGATACAGAGATTTAAGACAGGAACTCCGGCAAGAATGGATAAGCGTTCTATTGATTTTTCCAAGATGGAGGAGCAGTTGGGAGATGAAAAGGTAATTCCATTTTCATTTTCAACAAATCCGGAGGATGTACAGATTGAACAGATTTCCTGCTGGCTGACTTATACCAATGAGAAGACACATGATATTATCAGAGGTAATCTTGACCGTTCGCCGATTTATGCAGGAGTTATAGAGGGTACAGGTCCAAGATATTGTCCGTCCATTGAAGATAAGGTTGTAAAGTTTTCTGATAAAGAGAGACATCAGGTATTTATAGAGCCTGAAGGTAGATACACTAATGAGATGTATGTAGGAGGTATGAGTTCGTCATTACCGGAGGATGTGCAGCTTGCTATGTATCGGACAGTACCGGGACTCGAGAATTGTAAGATTGTTCGTAATGCATATGCAATTGAGTATGATTGTATTATTCCGGGACAGTTATATCCTACATTACAGTTTAAGGATGTTATCGGACTTTACAGCGCAGGACAGTTCAATGGTAGTAGCGGATATGAGGAAGCAGCAGTGCAGGGCTTGATGGCAGGTATGAATGCAGGTTTATTTATACAGGATAAGGAGCAGATTGTACTTGACCGTTCACAGGCATATATTGGTGTTTTAATTGATGATTTGGTGACAAAGGAAAACTTTGAACCGTATCGAATGATGACTTCACGAGCAGAGTATAGATTATTGCTTAGACAGGATAATGCTGATTTGAGATTAAGAAAGATTGGATATGAGGCAGGACTGATTACAAAAGAGCAGTATGATTATGTATGTCAGAAGGAAAAGCTGATTGAAGAAGAGATTTTGAGATTGGAGCAGACGAAGGTCGGTGCAAATAAGCAGATTCAGGAGTTTTTGGAAAGAAACGGAAGCACTTCTTTGAAGACAGCTGCTTCTTTGGCAGAGTTGATTTGCAGACCTGAGCTTACATATGAAATGCTTGAGGAAATAGACCCTGAGAGAAAGCCTTTGAGTGCTGATGTGATTGAGCAGATTAATATTAATGTAAAGTATGATGGATATATTAAAAGACAGCTCAAGCAGGTAGAGCAGTATAAGAAGCTTGAGAAGAAGATGATACCTGCAGATATTGATTATGATGCAATTGGCAGTCTTCGTTTAGAGGCAAGACAGAAGCTTAAGAAGTTCAGACCTGTTTCTGTGGGACAGGCATCACGAATCAGTGGTGTTTCACCGGCTGATGTTTCAGTCATTCTCGTTTATTTGGAGCATTACAGACAGAACAGGGAGAAGTAATAATAGAAAGGTTTATTTATGAATTCATATAATACTGATATATTGGAGAAGGGACTAAAGGAATTAGGACTTTCTTTAAATGATACACAGATACAGCAGCTTTTACAGTATTATGAGCTGCTGGTTTCGTGGAATGAAGTAATGAATCTGACTGCAATTACTGAGTTTGAAGAGGTATGTGTAAAGCATTTTATTGACAGCGTATCTCTTTGTAAGGCTTATGATTGTACGAAGAAGATTTCATTAATTGATGTTGGAACAGGAGCAGGGTTCCCGGGTATTCCGCTAAAGATTGCATTTCCGAATATGAAGATAACCCTATTGGATTCTCTTGGTAAAAGAGTAAAGTTTTTAAATGAGGTAATTGCACAGCTTGGACTTGAAGATATTGAGGCCATTCATGGCAGAGCAGAGGATTATGCAAAGCCTCAGCTTTTAAGAGAAAGCTTTGATGTATGTGTATCCAGAGCAGTTGCTAATCTTGCAACACTTTCAGAATATTGTATGCCTTATGTTAAGGTAGGTGGTCATTTTATTTCTTATAAATCTGAGAAGATTGTGGAGGAGATGCAGACTGCCGATAAGGCAATTGCTACTCTTGGAGGTGAGGTGGAAGCTCAGAATGAGTTTACACTTCCGTGCTCAGATATTTATCGTAATCTTTTTGTGATTAAGAAATGTAAGGCAACACCGAAGAAGTATCCACGTAAGGCAGGATTGCCATCTAAGGAGCCGATTGCATAACTATGGAAGATAAAGAGAAAATAATCTCCTTGCAGGAGCAGGAACAAAGGCGAATTGCCAATGATTTACATGATACAACTGTACAGGAGCTGGTTCATTTATCCCAACAGCTGGAATTAATTCAGGCATATATGGATAAGGATTTAATTCAGGCAAAGCTGGAGATTTCATCAGCACGCAAGAATATTAAACATATTATTCAGGATATGCGGGATACCATTTATCAGCTTCGACCAATGTCCTTTGATGATTTGGGATGGAGACTGGCGATTGAAAGATTGGAAAGAGAGATTAAGGATAAAAATGACATTAGCGTCATTTTTGACATAGATGATTTTGAAGGAGCAAATCATCTTATACTTATATCTATTTATCGTGTGATAAGAGAGGCATGCATGAATGTATGTAAACATGCAAGTGCAACTTTACTTTCTGTTATTGCGAAGAGATGCGAAGATAAGATAGATATCATCATTTCTGATAATGGTAAAGGATATGATGTATGTAAAATAAGAGATAATCATTTTGGTTTACAGATGATGCGTGAGAGAGTTGAATTATTATCAGGTACAATGGTGGTTGAATCAACAGAGGAAGGAACTATGATTCATATTTTGATTCCGGGTATCTGATAGAGGGAAAGGTATAGGTAATTAAATTGAGTATTAATGTTATGATAGCTGACGACCATAAGATGATTCGTGAGGGTTTAAGAAAGTTATTGGAGTTAACAGGTGAAGTAGAGATTATTGAGGAAGCAGATAATGGTAAGGAATGTTTAAAGAAGTTGAAGGAAGCAAAGCCGGATGTTTTACTACTCGATATCAATATGCCTGTTATGAATGGATTAGAGGTATTAGATAAGCTTAAGAAAAAGAAGAATAAATTTAAAATATTAGTTCTTACTGTTCATAATGAGATTGAGTATTTGATGAGAGCTGTTGATTTAGGGATTGATGGTTATTTACTAAAGGATTCTGATTCAACAGAATTATTGAGAGCAATTAAGACGGTTGAAGAAGGAGAGAAGTTTATTCAGCCGGAGTTGATTCCTCTTTTGAATTCTAAGTTAGTTGCCCGAGATTTGGATATGGAAAAGTTGGATAAACTTTCTGATAGAGAGATTGAGGTCCTTAAGCTGGTTGCTGTTGGTATGTTTAACAAAGATATTGGAAAAGAATTAGATATCAGCGAGCGTACGGTTAAGAATCATATGTCTAATATTTTTAAGAAAATAGAATGTGATGATAGAACACAGGCGGCAGTTTTTGCAATTCGCAACGGACTTGTCAGTGTTCATTAACTTACATAGTATATTTACATAAGATGAGGCGATGTTTCACGTGAAACATCGCTTTTTGGTTTGTGAATCCGTATATCAAATAATATATACTTCAATAAAAGGCGATGATTTTCTGATATAAATATATTTAATATTATCCGAAAAGTTAAATGCTACGGATTAAGATTTTCTAAGCACTTTATTATAAATATTGATAGTTTACGTAACCAGCGTACATTCGCCGTCCATGGCTCAAGTACGCTTTTCGGCAACGTCGTGTTGCCGAATTACTAGTTATTGATAAAGTGCTAAGAAAAACTAACATCCTTCGTAATACTTTTCTCTATAATATATAAATATATTTATGTTCTGTAATTTTAGCCTTTTATTGAAGTATATAGGATTTTGATATACTCATTCAAGTATTATAAATGTATACAACATGATACAGATTGTAGCAATTGTTAATATTACATTAACAATAATAGCTTTCCATAATGTTACTTATGAGAAATTGCAAAGCAAATTCTCATAAAAGGTACATATTATGTGCCGTGCATCCGATTACAGGGTTCACGAAGTGGTTCCTGTAATATTTCATATATCTCTATATCTATGTTTCACGTGAAACATTCCTATCATGATATAGTATAGAAAGCATTAATCCGGTTAACGATAAGAGAATTACATAAATAAAAAAAATATAAGAAATTAACATAAGAATAAGAAATCAACCTAGCATATCAGTAATAATAATGGTATAATCATATAATAGACTTATAAAAAAGGGATTCTATATAGAAGGGCATAGGAAGAGCATAATGGGAAGAATTATTGCAATTGCAAATCAGAAGGGTGGCGTTGGTAAGACAACTACATCTATTAATTTGTCGGCGTGTATTGCGGCGAAGGGTAAGAAGGTTTTGGTAATTGATATTGACCCACAGGGAAATACTACAAGTGGATATGGTATTGAGAAGAATGATTTGGAAAATACTATATATGAATTGATTTTAGGAGATTGTTCGGTTGAGGACTGTATTTTAAAGAATGTAATCCCGAATGTATCGATTCTTCCGTCCAATGTGAATCTTGCAGCGGCGGAAATTGAGTTAATCGGTGTAGAACGGAAGGAATATATTCTTAGAAATGAGATAGACTGGGTAAAGGATAGATATGATTATATTATTATTGATTGTCCACCATCTTTGAGTTTGCTGACTGTCAATGCGATGACAACAGCAGATTCAGTATTGGTTCCGATACAGTGTGAGTACTATGCATTAGAGGGATTGAGTCAGTTAATCCATACGGTGAATCTGGTGAAGGAGAGATTGAATCCTGATTTAGAGATGGAAGGTGTTGTATTTACGATGTATGATTCCAGAACCAATCTGTCTGCACAGGTTGTAGAGAATGTTAAGAGTCATTTGAAGCAGAAGGTATATGATACACTGATTCCTAGAAATATCAGATTGGCAGAAGCACCAAGCTATGGTCAGCCGATTAATATATATGACCCAAAGTCAACAGGAGCAGAAAGTTATATGTCTCTTGCTAATGAAGTGATAGGCAGAAGGGGGTAACACATGGCCGTTAAAAAAGGATTGGGAAAAGGATTGGATGCTTTGATTTCTGCTGAAGCTATGCCTATATCTTCGAAGAAGTCGGAGAGTAGTGAAGGTGCAGAAACGATTGTAAAGATTACAAAGGTTGAGCCAAATAGAGAGCAGCCAAGAAAGTTTTTTGATGAGGATGCATTACAGGAATTGGCAGATTCTATTAAGCAGTTTGGACTATTACAGCCGATATTGGTGCAGAATCGAGGAGATTATTATGAGATTATTGCAGGTGAGCGTCGTTGGAGAGCGGCTAAGCTTGCAGGCTTGAAGGAAGTACCGGTTATTATTCGTGATTATTCTGAGCAGGAGATTGTTGAGATTTCTTTGATTGAGAATATTCAAAGAGAGAATCTGAATCCGATTGAAGAAGCAATGGCATATAAGAAGCTGTTAACAGAGTTTAATCTCAAGCAGGATGAGGTTGCAGAGAGAGTATCAAAGAGCCGAACAGCTGTAACTAATAGTATGAGATTATTGAAGCTATGCGATACTGTACAGCAGATGATTATTGATGACATGCTTTCTACAGGACATGCCAGAGCTTTGATTCCGATAGAGAATGAGGAACAGCAGATACAGCTTGCACAGAAGATTTTTGATGAGAAGCTCAGTGTAAGAGAAGTTGAAAAACTGGTGAAGCAGGTATTAAAGCCTGAGAATAAGAAGCCAAAGGAAGAGGTATCAAAGAATCTGACATATATCTATCAGGATATTGAGAATAAGCTGAAAGAATCCATGAGTAGAAAGGTTGCCATTACGGCGAAGGGGAAAAATGGTGCCGGTAAGATTGAGATTGAATTTTATTCCAATGAGGATTTAGACAGATTATATGAATTTCTGGCGAAAATGAAAACTGAATAAAGGACAAGAGGAGAAAACCAATGAATAGTAATTTTTTAAATATGATAGGACTTGGAAATGTTGACATAGGATACCTATTCCTTGGTCTGATAATAGTATGTTTGATTTTACTGATAATGTTAATCGTAGCATTTGCTAAGATTAGCAGCTTTACCAAGAAGTATAAAAAGTTTATGCAGGGTAAGAATGCAAGTAGTCTCGAAAAAGACATTATGGCTCTTTATGAGGATAATTCCTTTATTAAGACAAGTATGGAGACTCATAAGAAGCAGATTAAAGACTTGTATCATAAACATGAAACGACATTTCAGAAGATGGGACTTGTTAAGTATGATGCCTTTAAGGAAATGGGCGGTAAGCTGAGCTTTGCTGTGGCAATACTGGATGAAAGGGATAATGGATTTATTATTAATTCAGTACATAGCGGAGAGGGCTGTTATTCATACTCCAAGAGAATTAAGAATGGAACTTCAGAGATTCCATTAAGTACAGAAGAGAAGGTTGCAATTGAAAGAGCAACGGGGAAGGCAACAACTCCGGACGCAGAATAATACAAAAGGGGTAAAGACTATGAGATTAGTGACTGTAGAAGATATTAAAGCAGGAGATATTCTTGCAAAGGATGTACTTTTAGAAGATTATACTATTTTGTTAGGTAAAGGCACAGAGCTGAAAGAAGCATATATCGAGAAACTGAGAGATTTGAATATCGTTACAGTGTATATTGAAGAGCCAAAGGAAGAAGAGGAAGCAGAGTCACGTTTATCTCTTGAAGTAATTACTATTCTTCGAGAGGATGTAGAGGAGAAGGTTAAGAATAAGGTAAAAGATATTCTTGAGCTTCATGTTTACCAGAAGACGGAGGGCTTAAAAGAAATCGCTGACACAGCACAGAAGGTAATTAGTGATATTTTATCGGATAAGGCTGTGGTAGAGAAGGTATATGATGTAAAGGAAAGAAGTGCAGATATCTACGAGCATTCATTAACCATTTGTACAATTGCAACACTCATAGCATTAAAATTAGAATTAACAGAAAAGGAAATTTATGACATTGGTGTCAGCTCACTACTTCATGATTTGGGGCTGCGTTATCTGGTGCTTCACTATGAAGACCAGGATATTAATTTACTTCCGGCAAAAGACCAGGAAGAGTATAGAAAGCACCCAATTTATGCTTATACAGCAGTAAAGAAGGAGTCATGGATTTCAGAAGAGGCAAAGAACCTTGTATTAAGTCATAAAGAGCATATAGACGGTTCAGGATATCCGATGGGAACCGATGTGGTATCCAGAAGTGCACAGATTATTGGTGTGTGTGATGAATTTGATGAAATGATTTGCGGAATCGGTAAGGCAAGAGTTCGAGTTCATGAAGCAATCAGTACCATTCGTAATTATAGCGGTATTTGGTTTGAGGATGACATTGTAAAAGCATTTTTGGGATTGATTGCAGTATATCCGGCAGGCTCTAAGGTTATGACGAATCAAAAGGAGCTGGCAGTTGTTATGAAACAGAATCCAAGCTTCCCTGAGAGACCGGTTCTTCGTGTGATTTCAGATAAGTTTGGTCAGCCGATTAAGGAAGAAAAGATTATTGATTTAGTAAAAGATACATCTGTTGTGATACAGCAGGTAGTAAAATAAAAGTAATATTTAGGAGGAGTCTAGAAATGATAGACATTAAGTTTTTAAGAGAGAATCCGGAAGTGGTAAAGGAGAATATTAAGAAGAAGTTCCAGGACCATAAGTTACCACTTGTAGATGAAGTAATTGTATTAGATGCAGAGGCAAGAAAGACTCAGCAGGAGGCAGATAATCTTCGTGCTGAGAGAAATAAATTATCTAAGCAGATTGGCGCTTTGATGGCACAGGGTAAGAAGGAAGAAGCAGAAGAGGTTAAGAAGCAGGTATCTGCTCAGGGTGCTAAGCTCGAAGCCTTGGAGGTACAGGAAAAGGAATTAAATGAAAAAGTAACTAAGATTATGATGACAATTCCTAACATCATTGACCCTAGTGTACCAATCGGTAAGAATGATGAGGAAAACGTAGAGGTTCAGAAGTATGGTGAGCCTGCAGTTCCTGATTTTGAGATTCCATATCATACAGATATTATGGAGAAGTTAAAGGGTATCGACTTAGACAGCGCAAGAAAGGTAGCAGGTAATGGATTCTATTATCTTATGGGAGATATTGCAAGACTTCATTCTGCAGTAATTTCTTACGCAAGAGATTTCATGATTGATAGAGGATTCACATATTGCATTCCTCCTTTCATGATTCGTAGTAATGTCGTTACAGGCGTTATGAGTTTTGATGAGATGGATGCAATGATGTACAAGATTGAAGGAGAAGACCTTTTCTTAATCGGTACAAGTGAGCATTCTATGATTGGTAAGTTTATTGATACAATTATTCCTGAGGCTGAGCTTCCTCATACATTAACAAGCTATTCACCTTGCTTCAGAAAGGAAAAGGGCGCTCATGGCTTAGAGGAAAGAGGCGTTTACAGAATTCATCAGTTTGAGAAGCAGGAAATGATTGTTGTATGTAAGCCAGAAGAATCACCAGTTTGGTTTGATAAGTTATGGCAGAATACAGTAGACTTATTCCGTTCTTTGGATATTCCGGTTCGTACCTTAGAGTGCTGCTCAGGTGACCTTGCAGACTTAAAGGTTAAGTCTATCGACGTAGAAGCATGGTCTCCAAGACAGAAGAAGTACTTTGAGGTAGGTAGCTGCTCTAACCTTGGTGATGCACAGGCTAGAAGATTAAAAATCCGTGTAAATGGTGAAAATGGAAAGTATTTTGCGCATACATTAAACAATACAGTAGTAGCTCCACCTAGAATGTTGATTGCTTTCCTTGAGAATAATCTTTGTGAAGATGGTTCTGTCAAGATTCCGGAAGCACTCAGACCATATATGGGTGGAAAGTCTAAGATTGAGGTTTAAGATTTTTCAACAGAGGTGATTTTGTGCACAGATATTTAAGAGCAATCGGATTCAGCGAGATTAAGAAGAAATCGCAGTTACAATCACTACTTCAAAAGGTGATTCAGATGGTAAGTCTGACAGAGAAAAAGGGCTTTTTGGAAGGCACTTCAGGAAGAGATTTTGTAAGTGATGAAGATGATAATGTATATGCCGAGTATTTTCTGGACCTTTGTGAGGATGCAGGTATCTGTGTGCGTGGTCAGATAGATGAGAATGGTAAGTTTGACTATGAGTACTATTTTCCCTATATGAGAGGGAATCATATCAGCTCTCATGAGGATGTTTCTATTGAGAGGCATGCAGAAAAGGAATCCTACGCAGGTGTATGCGATGACCTAAAGGTAGGTATTTCCATTATTTTCTATTTGCAAAATATGGTACCATATAAGAGATTACAGGCTATGAACCGTTTACCGATAAGCGGAACCACCCTTGTATTGGGTGGCTTATCGGTAAATGGTATGATTATGATGCCAATCATTAAGAATGAGCAGGATAAGAAGAGAATACAGAAAGCATCACAGGACCGTAACCAACTGATAGCGCAGGCAAGGATGGGGGATGAGGAAGCCATCGAGAGCCTGACATTAGAGGATATGGATACGTATACTATGATTTCCCGTAAGATACACAAGGAAGATGTATTCAGTCTGGTAGATACCTACTTTATGCCTTACGGCGTGGAGTGCGACCAGTACTCTATATTAGGAGAGATACTGGAGGTTTCCATAGAGAAGAATATCATTACCAAGGAAGAGGTTGTAATGATGACCATGGAGTGTAATGAACTGACTTTATCCGTGTGTATTAATAAGAAGGATTTGTTTGGTGAACCTGCTGTTGGCAGACGCTTTAAGGGTGTTATCTGGCTACAGGGATATATTAACTTCCCGGAGTAATTTGTTGACATAATGCATTGCAAATCAGCAAACTTCTGATATAATAAATAAGTGACCAATGCCGAGGTAATAATATCCCGACGGTATGTCATATGTTTCCTTAGTTAAATGGATATAACGGGGTCCTCCTAAGACTCAATTGTGGGTTCGATTCCCGCAGGGAACATTTATTTTTGAAAGCATCTAATCTTTTTAGATGCTTTTTTTATAGGAAAGTGCTCGAAAAGTAGTGGAAAGAGTGTTGCCGCCGGGCAACACTTTTTTAATTAGACAAATACTTGAAGCTATTGTAATATTGAAGTAAGTGCGTGTTAAGAGACGACAGAAGATATATGGGAGGATATATTTATGGAACCAAAGAAAGAAGCAAAGTTCTCCAGTCGATGGGGATTTATATTATCAGCGGTTGGTTCTGCGGTAGGAATGGCAAATGTATGGGGCTTTCCTGCAAAGATGGGAGCAAATGGAGGAGGTGCTTTTTTAGTTGCATATTTGATATTTGTAGCATTGTTTAGTGTAGTAGGCTTATCGGCAGAGTATGCCATAGGTCGTAGAGCAAAGACAGGTACTTTAGGTGCTTATCGTCTTGCCTGGGCAACCAGAGGCGAGAAGACAGGAAAGGCGGGCGGAGTGCTTGGGTGGTTGCCGCTTGCAGGCTCTATGTGTATTGCGCTTGGTTATGCAGTTATTATTTCTTATGTATTAAAGGCATTATGGAATTCCCTGACAGGTGAGCTGATGCAGGTAGAGACCACGACATGGTTTGAGACATTTTCAGGAGCAGATTATTCTGTCATTCCATTTCATATTATTGTAGTAGTTGGTACATTATTAACACTATTGTTAGGAGCAAAGAGTATCGAGAAGAGTAACAAGATTATGATGCCGATATTCTTTATCATCTTTGTAGTATTGGCAGTTCGTGTGTCCATGCTTCCGGGAGCGGCAGAGGGCTATAAGTTCATGTTTACACCACGCTGGGAGGAGTTAAAGAATCCTATGGTATGGATATGGGCAATGGGACAGGCATTCTTTTCATTGTCAGTAACAGGAAGCGGTATGATTGTATATGGTGCTTATCTGGATGATAAGGAAGATGTAGTGCATATAGCAGCTAGAACGGCAATTTTTGATACCATTGCAGCACTTGTGGCGGCATTGGTTATTATTCCGGCATGCTTTGCATATGGATTAGATGTAGGCGCAGGTCCGTCCTTACTCTTTGTGACATTACCAAAGATTCTACAGGATATTCCGTTTGGTCAGTTATTTGCTATTATTTTATATGTGGCAATGATTTTCGCAGGTATCAGCTCGTTGCAGAATATGTTTGAGGCAGTAGGTGAGTCTTTGGAGCATAAGCTCCCTAAGTTAAGCCGTAAGGTAGTATTGGTGATTCTTTGTGTGATTTGTCTGGGAATCGGCTTACATATGGAGCCGATTGCGAAGTGGGGACCATGGATGGACATTGTATCTATTTATATTATCCCGATTGGTGCGACATTAGGTGCTTTATCATGGTTCTGGATAATGAAGAAGAGCGATTTGCTGGATGAAATCAATAAGAACGTAAGTAAACCGCATGGTAATTTGTGGTACAATATAGGCCGCTATTTGTATGTACCATGTGCAATTATCCTGTGTGCAGTGGCATTATTTATGAAAGTAGCTTTCTAATTGAATAAAAGATATTGCAAGGCGCGATTTTCCTTAGGGAGAAAGCGCCTTTAATAAATGTTGAAAAGAGTAAATGTGTGTGCTACGATGATAACAGATGATATGAAAACAGATAAATTGAAATAGAAAGGTCGAGGTTTGATGAATTACATTGTAATGGATTTGGAATGGAATCAAGCCGCTGATAGAAAGACAAAGCAGGAAAACGAATTACTATTTGAGATTATCGAAATCGGTGCTGTGAAGTTAGATGAGAACAGACAGATAGTAGATACATTTCATGAGTTAATTAAGCCACAGGTACATCAAAAGATGCATCAGATTACAGGAGAGCTGATTCATCTAAGGATTGAACAGTTAGATTCCTGTCGTTGTTTTGTTGAGGTAATGCAGGATTTTCTTACATGGTGCGGAAAGGATTATCGTTTCTGTACATGGGGGAATCTTGATTTGATTGAGCTACAGCGTAACATGGAATATTATCAGATGGAACCGTTGGCATATAAGCCATTGGAGTACTATGATGTACAGAAGCTGTTTAGTATTGCCTTTGAAGACAGGAAGTCCAGAAAGTCCTTGGAATATGCCGTGGATTATTTGGAGATAAAGAAGGATAAGATGTTCCACAGAGCAGATACGGATGCCTATTATACTGCACGGATTATGGAGCGGATAGAGGATGAGACAGTATTTGCGCATATTTCCTTTGACACATTCCATTTGCCTAGGAAGCGTAAGGATGAGATAAGAGTTGTATTTGATAATTATGAGAAATATATCTCGCAGAGCTTTCCTGATAAGATAGAGGCAATGAAGAATCGTAAGGTAACAGCGATGAAGTGCTTCTTGTGTAATGGACCTACCAAGCGCAAGATTACATGGTTTCCGGCAAACAGCAAGCATTACTACGCAGTGAGTTTCTGTGAGGAGCATGGTTATTTGAAGGGTAAGATTAGGATGAGAAAGTCCGTACACGATGAGCTTTATGTTGTGAAGACCATTAAGCTGATTGATGAAGCGGCAGTGGAAGAGATTCGTAAGAAGAAGGACCAGCTCAGAGAGATAAGAAAAGAGAAAAGAAGATTAAAGAATGAAACAAAAGCTGATGAACATTAAAATTCATCAGCTTTATTCATTAGCGTTTGTGAATCGGACGATTGCGTCTGCGACGCTTATAATCAGTTCGTCTTCTACGCATATGTTTACGATGCAAAGCAGCATTTTTACGGGCGATTCTGGAAGCTTGTCTGGCCTCACGGTTGCGCTTTTGACGACGCTGCTTGATTTCACGTCTTTTGGGTGAGAAGTTATAGCTGTTAATAAAAGAAATAAAGGAAAATACAAGCATGAGTGCCAAAGCGACGATACCAATGCCAATAAAAATCTTCTTGATATTAACAAAAACTACATTGGAAGAAGCAGGGGTTGAAATAACCTCTTCATTCTCCGGTGATGTCTGATAAAAGTGAAAGGTATTTGGAGTGGCAACATGATACGAAATATCGCAGGTACCTACAGCAACACCATTCATGGAATATTGTATGGTTGCAATCGTGTCAGAGTCATCAGCGGCTTCATAAAGTAAGGAAGATTCGAGATTGCTAAAATCTGCGGTATTGGGTATTACCACATAAGCATTCTCGTCTAATTTCATCAAAGAGCCTGAGCTTCCAAATAAATCACTTTCTGTTTCAAATAAATCAAAATTGTTTAAGGAGTACTTGGTCTCATAATCCTCTACGATAACCTTTTGAAAATTCTCAAAGCCATAATTAAATAAAGCGATGGTATCTTCAAACTGATAAGGTGATTCTTCCTGGAATACAACACATACAAGCTTCATACCGTTCTTCTCTGCAGCAGAAACCAGTGTCTGACGTGAGCTGTCAAGATAACCGGTCTTACTTCCGAGTAAGTATTCGTATTCATGCTCCCTGCCCTTTAAAAGCTGATTCTTAGAAGAAATCCAAAAGTCATCAGGCTGATACGGAGTAGGCTCTATGTGATAGGTTGTAGTGGAAGACATCTGACAAAGCAGACTATGCTTGAAAAATTCACAGGCAATCAATGCCATGTCATAGGCGGTTGTATAGTGATTCTCGTCAAATAATCCGTTTGCATTGGCGAAGTGAGTATTCAGACATCCAATCTCATCAGCCTTTGCATTCATAACTTCAGCAAAACCGGCAGCAGTTGCATCCTTACCAAGGCTTGCAGCGACATGCTCACCCACAGCAGAGGCGGTTTCATTGGCTGACTTTACCAGAACACCATAAAGTGCCTGTTCTAAAGTCAGAGCTTCATCGGTATCCATACCCATATTTGCACCGTCAACAGGAACATCATGCACGGCATCATAAGAAAAAGTCACCATATCATTCAGATTACAGTTCTCATATGCCAACAGCGAAGTCATAATCTTTGTAATACTTGCAGGATACATCTGCTGGTGAATATTCTTGGCATACAGAACAGTCTTCGTATTCATTTCCATAAGAATAGCCGAGCCTGCGCCGATAGCAGGACCCTCCGGCCAGTCAGTCACCTCATTGGATTCAACAGGAAGGCTTTTGCGGCTTTCCCACTCTGCCATACGGTCTACATCTGCATATACAGTAACAGATTGCGTAAGCACAGAAGCGTATATCAGCCAAATACAGCTTATTTTCAATATATTTTTTATCTTCAGTTTATCAAATAAACGTAGCTTCATAACAAAAAGAAATATCCTTTCTTAATTCAATTAAGTATACATAAGTTACATATTTGTATTCTACACTATTTTCCTATAAATAAGTAGATTAAAATAAAAATCCTATCTGAAAAATTCCTGTGACAAATTTCCTAATAAGGTGTACACTATAGGCTAGAGTAAAACAAAAGGAGACCTCGTATGAGATTAAGAAATGTTACCGGCTCAAGAGAGATGATAGCCGACAGTAAATATGTAGTACATAATCCACAGGAGCATAAGGGAAAGTGGAGCGAAGTATTCGAAAATGACAGACCGATTCATATCGAGATTGGTATGGGGAAGGGTAGATTTATGATGGATTTGGCAGCGGCAAATCCACAGATTAACTATATAGGTATCGAGAAATACTCAACAGTATTATTACGTGCCATTCAGAAGATGGAAGAGAATGAACTTCCAAACTTAGTATTCATTCGTATGGATGCAGAGGAAATCTGCGATGTATTTGCAAAGGATGAGATTTCTAAGATTTATCTCAACTTCTCGGACCCATGGCCAAAGGACAGACATGCCAAGAGAAGACTACCATCAAAGGAGTTCTTAGCAAGATACAATGAGATTCTGATTCCTGATGGACGCTTGGAGTTCAAGACAGATAATACAGATTTATTTGACTTTGCATTAGAAGAGCTAGAGCCGGCAGGTTGGAAGGCAGAGGCAGTGACAAGAGACTTGCACCATGATGAAGTTTTGTCTCAGGGTAATATCATGACAGAGTATGAAGAAAAGTTCTCATCCATGGGTAATCCGATTTATAAGTATATCATCTATAGATAAAAGATATGCGGGTGTATCACAAGAGAAGGTGGTACACCTTTTCATGTATAGGCAACAAAAAAGCACTGATTTTCATCAGTGCTTTTATAATCGGCGCGACAGGATTCGAACCTGCGACCTCTGCGTCCCGAACGCAGCGCTCTACCAAGCTGAGCCACGCGCCGTAAAGTCGATACTTTATTAGTATAATGCATTTTACAATTTTTGCAAGAGTTTTTTATAAGATTCAGGTTTTATTTTGTGTTCGGTAAAGATTTTAATTTTTCTATGATTTATGCATAAAAACCTACTTGCATTTTTATAAAATAGTGCTATATTAATTCAAGTAGTTTATAAATTATTTATTATTTTAGTCGATATTAAATAGTGAATATATACAGCCGCATAAGCGACAGAATGTGAGGAGATTATGGAAGCATATGTTGTATTTAAGGATTTGGCAATTATTTTGATTACCGCTAAGGTGTTTGGAATTATTGCAAGAAAGTTCAAGGCACCGCAGGTAGTCGGCATGATTATTGCGGGACTGTTGATTGGACCGGGGGTATTAGGCTGGGTACAGCAGACAGATTTTTTGGCAAAGATGGCAGAGATTGGTGTTGTATTGTTGATGTTTTCAGCAGGTCTCGATACAGATTTAAAGGAGCTTGTTAAGACAGGTCCGATTGCTACTTTGATTGCGTGTGCAGGTGTATTTGTACCACTTGCCTTAGGTGCTTTGTTATACATGGCATTTTATGGAGTGGCAGCAGTGGGAACAGAAGAGTTCTACAAGGCTGTATTTATTGGGTGTATCATGACAGCTACCAGTGTAAGTATTACGGTACAGGCACTTCGTGAGTTAGGATTTTTGAAGGGTAAGGTTGGTACTACTATTTTAAGTGCAGCAATTATTGATGATATTATCGGTATCATTGTATTAACCTTCGTAATTGGATTTAAGAATCCGGAGTCTAAAGCAGGTGTTGTTGTATTGAATACTGTTTTATTCTTTATCTTTGCGATTGTGGTTGGTTTTATATCTTATAAGGTATTTAAGATAGTAGATACAAAGTATCCTCATACCAGACGTATCCCGATTATCGGTTTGGCATTCTGTTTTGTATTTGCTTATGTTGCTGAGGAGTTCTTTGGCATTGCAGATATTACAGGTGCATATGCAGCAGGTATTATGCTTTGCAGTATTAGAGATTCACACTATATTGAGGAAAAGATAGATATTAATTCTTACATGCTGTTTGGTCCTGTATTCTTTGCAAGTATCGGGTTAAAGACCAATATCGAAGGAGTTAACGGAGAGCTTATATTATTTGCTTTGGCATTTGTAGTAGTAGCTTTAGTATCTAAGATAGTTGGTTGTGGTCTGATGTCTAAGCTTTGCGGATTTAATGGAATTGATAGCTTAAAGATTGGTGTCGGCATGATGACAAGAGGAGAGGTTGCCTTAATTGTAGCGCAGAAGGGACTTGCGGTAGGTCTTATGTCAGATGAGTACTTTACAGCCGTAATTCTGTTGATTATTGTGTCATCTATTTCTGTACCGATTATTTTGAAACTTTTATATGCGAAGTCGCCTGAGGAGGCACACGCTTAATATATGCAAATACAAATGACTGCCTTTATCATAAAGGGCAGTCATTTTTTAGGACCTCTTTGAGAAGCTTCACTGCATTCGGATATTCATCAATGGGTACTTCGCTGCAGGATAAGGCAATATGTGCATATCCTTTCTCCTGCTTTGGAGAAGCAAATACACGGATACCGGCAGCTTTTGCTTTTGCTTGAAGCTCAGAGTTAGAAAGTGCGCTTTTTATCTTTAAATGTACCAGAAAGACAGATTCACCTAAGGAGATAACAGCATCATCACCAAACGCAGTTTTTAGCTCATTGGAAAGTGTTACGGCTTTGTTGGTATATAGTCTTTTTAGCTTACGAATCTGACTATCCAGGTGACCGTCTCTAAGAAATTGGCAGAGAGCAAGCTGCTCAGCCTTAGATGCTGTTTGGTTGTAGAGTGATTTCTTAGATTCATACAGTGGCAGCAGACTATCCGGTAATATCATAAAGCTAAGTCGGATAGACGGCAGCAGCAGCTTAGAGAAGGTACTCAGATATATTACATTCTCACCACCGGCGAGTCCCTGCAGACAAGGACGAGGCTTACTGAAATAGCGGAATTCATTATTATAATCATCTTCGATAATCAAACGGTCATGAGCCATAGAGTCCTTGAGTAAAGCAAGTCTTTTCTCCACGGACATAACATCACCCAATGAGGTCATATGGGAGGGGGTCATATAGAGAATATCTGCTTCCTCCTGACTGGCAGTGATTTGGAAACCGTAGTCTTCGAAGATTACCATACCCTGTTTGAACTTTGCATCATGGAAACAGACCTTATTTCGGTCTTTGATGAGCGGACATAAAATATTAAGTAATGCTTGAGAACCTGCCCCTATAACGATGTTTTCAGGACGGCAGACAGCATTACGCTTATTCATCACATATTCCGCAATTACCTCACGAAGCTCGTATTCTCCTTGTGATTCGCCGTAGGAAAGAAGACGTTTATCCTGACGCAGGGCACTTTTGATATATCTGCGCCACAGATTAAAGTCGAAGGCATCAGCGTCTACATTACCGGAGGTAAAGTCATAGATAAACGCATCACTAGGCGTATGCAAAGCAGAAGGTGTATGCACAGACTTGCTTCCGAAAGCGCGATTCGTAACATAGTAGCCGCTTTGCGGACGGGAAATAATATAGCCGTCTGCGGCAAGACAAAGATAGGCTGTTTCAATAGTGGTACGACTCAAGCCTAATTGCTCGGCACAGCGCCGTATAGATGGCATTTTACTGTTTGCGGGGAGCTTTTTTGATAGAATCAGTTCCTTATAATAATCATATACTTGTAAATATCTCGTTGATTGTGAAGAATGTAAGTCTAAATTCATAATGCACACCACTGTCCTTTAGAAAAAGTAATATTTTATACTATTTTATCATGACAGAAGTATACATTACAATGAAATATATTTTCCAAGGAAATGGAATTGTGCTATACTTAGATGATATGACTCTAGAAAGCAGGGAGAATAAGATGAAAAGCCTATTAAAGTATTTAAAGGATTATAAGAAGGAAACCATTTTAGCACCTTTATTTAAGATGCTGGAGGCATCCTTTGAGTTATTTGTTCCATTGGTAATGGCGGCGATTATTGATGCAGGTATTTCTAATGGTGATAAGGGCTATATTTTGAAGATGGGAGCGGTTTTGATTGCATTAGCCGTGATAGGACTTACATGTGCAATAACAGCGCAGTATTATAGTGCAAAGGCGGCAGTCGGTTTTGCAACCAAGCTTCGTCATGCATTATTTGCACATATTCAGAGCTTATCCTACACAGAACTCGACACCATGGGAACAGGTACACTGATTACACGTATGACAAGTGATGTCAATCAGGTACAGTCCGGTGTGAATTTGACTTTAAGATTATTATTGCGTTCACCATTTATCGTATTTGGTGCAATGGTGATGGCATTTACCGTGGATGTGAAAGCAGCGTTTATTTTTGTCGTTACAATACCGCTGTTGTCTATTGTTGTATTTGGCATTATGTTAGTCAGCATTCCTTTATATAAGAAGGTGCAGCAGGCTTTGGATAAGGTGTTGTCAAGAACCAGAGAGAATCTGACAGGTGCCAGAGTCATTCGGGCTTTCAGTATGGAAGAGGAAGAGACACAGCAGTTTACAAAGGCGAATAATCATCTGTTGGATGTGCAGGTGTTTGTCGGTAAGATTTCAGCAGCCATGAACCCGTTAACTTATGTGATTATTAATGGAGCGCTTGTAGTGCTTTTATGGACAGGAGCCATCAGAGTAGATGCAGGAATTATTACACAGGGTGCAGTAGTTGCGCTTGTAAATTACATGTCTCAGATTTTGGTTGAGCTGATTAAGCTTGCCAATCTGATTATTCAGATTACCAAGGCGCTTGCCTGTGCAAAGAGAATTGAAGCAGTTTTTGAAGTGACAAATAGCATGGAGTTATGTGAAAAGACTGCACCGGTGCAGGAATCAAACGATGATGCCATTGTGTTTGAGCATGTTGGCTTGACCTATCAGGGTGCAGGAGATGAGTCCTTATCAGATATTGATTTTGGTATTAAGAAGGGACAGACTCTTGGAATTATCGGAGGTACAGGCTCAGGTAAGACCTCCGTTGTGAATCTGATACCACGCTTTTATGATGCGACCAAGGGTAAGGTTTTGATTCACGGAAGAGATGTAAGAGACTATCAGCTTCAGGAGTTAAGAGAGTTAATCGGTATTGTACCGCAGAAGGCTGTTTTGTTTAAGGGTACGATAAGAGAGAATCTTTTATGGGGCAATGAGAACGCAACACAGGAGGATATGGAAAGAGCCTTAGAGGCATCACAGGCAAAGGAGTTTGTGGATGCCAAGGAGGGCAGACTTGAGTATAAGATTACACAAGGAGGTAAGAATCTTAGTGGTGGTCAAAGACAACGTCTGACGATTGCCAGAGCACTTGTACGCAATCCTAAGATTTTAATATTGGATGACAGTGCATCAGCGCTGGATTTTGCAACAGATGCAAAGCTTAGAACAGCAATAAAGAATCTAAGTGAAGATATGACCGTAGTTATTGTATCTCAAAGAGCTGCGTCCATTCAGCATGCAGATGAGATTATTGTATTGGAGGATGGAGAGATGGCAGGTATCGGAACACATGATACATTGCTTGCAGACAATGAAATTTATCAGGAAATCTTCTATTCCC
Source organism: Lachnospiraceae bacterium (assembly GCA_015056925.1). Lineage (GTDB taxonomy): Bacteria > Bacillota > Clostridia > Lachnospirales > Lachnospiraceae > COE1. The sequence goes on from SVFJ01000043.1 coordinate 20,362, forward strand.
AGTTTCCCAAGGAGGGTGCGAAGTAATGAAGGACAGCAGAAAGACAGAGCAGTTAGAAATCATTAAAAAAGTACTTAATTACATTGGAAAATACAAATTTTTCCTTATAGCATCCGTTATTTTGGCAGCAGTATCGGTTATATTAACATTATATATTCCGATTCTCACAGGTGAGGCGGTTGACTATGTGATTGGACCGGCTAATGTAGATTTCGCAGGAGTATTTGATGTTCTTAAGACCATGGCGGTTGTGATTGCACTAACGGCAATTGTGCAGTGGCTTATGAATGCCTGCAATAATAAGATAGCATATCAGGTAGTAAGAGATGTGAGAGAGGATGCATTCCGCAAGATTGAGATATTACCGTTAAAGTATATAGACGGGCATGACCACGGGGATATTATCGGACGTGTTATTGCAGATGTAGACCAGTTTTCAGAGGGACTCTTAATGGGCTTCACACAGTTTTTCACAGGTGTGGTAACCATCATCGGAACCTTGATATTCATGCTTACAATTAATGTGCCGACGACTCTGGTGGTTGTAGTATTAACTCCTGTTTCCTTCTTTGTGGCAGGTTTTATTGCCAAACGAATCATGGGTATGACCAGATTACAGGCACAGACAAGAGGTGAACAGACAGCTCTTATCAATGAAATGATAGCAAATGAGCAGGTGGTTCAGGCATTTGGGCAGGAAGTAAAGGTTCAGGAGAGATTTGATGAGGTGAATAACCGTTTGGAAAAGGCAAGTGTCAATGCCATATTCTTTTCTTCATTAACCAATCCATGTACCAGATTTGTTAATAGCCTGGTATATGCAGCTGTTGGTGTTATCGGAGCATTTCTTGCAATCAGCGGACGCATTAGTGTAGGACAGCTTTCGAGTTTTTTGAGCTATGCAAATCAGTATACAAAGCCTTTTAATGAGATTTCAGGTGTTGTAACAGAGCTCCAGAATGCGATTATATGTGCAGGAAGAATTTTTGCATTAATAGAAGAGGAGCCGCAGATTCCGGATGCAGAAGATGCAAAGATTTTAGAGAATCCAAGCGGCAATATAGAGATGGAGAAGGTATATTTCTCATATACAGATGAGCAGAAGCTGATTGAGAATTTCAACCTCAAGGTGGAGCCGGGACAGAGAGTTGCGATTGTCGGACCGACAGGATGCGGTAAGACAACGATTATTAATCTTTTAATGCGTTTTTATGATGTGAAGAGTGGTAAGATACAGGTAGATGGAACGGATATCCGTGAGCTGACAAGGGAGAGTCTTAGAACAGGCTATGGAATGGTATTACAGGAGACATGGCTGAAGGCAGGTACCATTAAGGATAATATTGTGATGGGTAAGCCGGATGCGACAATGGAGGAAGTTGTGGCAGCAGCCAAGGCATCTCATGCACACAGCTTTATCAAGAGACTGCCAAACGGCTATGATACCGTAATTTCCGAGGATGGTGGAAGCTTGTCGCAGGGACAAAAGCAGCTTCTTTGTATCACAAGAGTTATGCTGTGTCTGCCGCCGATGTTGATTTTGGATGAAGCGACTTCTTCTATAGATACCAGAACTGAGATTAGAATACAAAAGGCATTTGCAACAATGATGGAAGGAAGAACCAGCTTTATTGTTGCACACAGATTATCAACTATCAGAGAAGCGGATATAATACTTGTAATGAAGGACGGAAATATTATAGAGCAGGGTAATCACGAAGAGCTGCTGGCACAGAATGGTTTCTATGCTAATATGTATCTGTCTCAATTTACGGCATCTTAGAATCAAGGATTGGAGATGAAAAAGAATGATAAATTATTTCATGAATAGCCCGCATGCAGGTATTGTAGGATTTGTGGGTGTGTTGTTTGCTTATATAGCGACATGTTTGGCATTAGGCTTGGCAAAGGAGAAGCTGCCAAGAGACCATGGACGCCAGTTTGCACATGATGGTGTGTTATCAGCAGGAAAGCCAAGAGGAGCAGGATTTGTCTTTATTTTAATATTTGTACTGACAGCAATTCTTTTTGGTGACTTGGAGAGAGAGCTGATTATTTATCTGATACTTACCGTTGCGGCTATGATTACAGGATTCTTGGATGATTGTGCAAAGGTATCCTGGGGAGAGCTTAGAAAGGGGCTTCTCGACCTTATAATTGCAATTATGACAGCGATTACCATGGTAAACTTTAATGGAAGTGATGTATTGATTTCCTTTACAGGTCAGGTGATTACACTTCATCCGGTTGTGTACATTATATTAGCCATTATCTTGGTATGGGCGTCCATTAATGTGACAAACTGCGCAGATGGTGTAGACGGTTTGTCAGGAACTTTGGCAAGTATTTCGCTGATTACTATATATATTATTATGAAGGACAGAGCACTTTCGCCGTCCTTTATGTACTTGATTCTGGTATTTGTGGTATGTATCTTAGGGTATCTTTGGTTCAATGCAACACCAAGTCTTCTGATGATGGGCGATGCAGGCTCCAGAGCTATCGGACTCTTTATTGCCATAGCAGTGATGAAGACGGGAAGCCCGTTCTTATATCTGTTGGTAGCATTTGTATTGATGCTGGACGGAGGGCTTGGACTTGTGAAGGTAGCACTTCTGCGTTTCCTCAAGATTAAGATTTTAACCAAGATACGAACACCGCTTCACGACCATGTCCGCAAGAATAAGAACTGGTCCAATGCACAGACAGTATTTAAGTTTGCGATTATACAGATTATGATATCCATGGCAACGATTTGGCTGCTGATGGGGATGTAGGAGATATATGAATAAGCACTAAATGCATAAATAAGTATTTAGTGCTTATTTTTGTTGACATAAGAATATGCTGACCGTAAGATAAAACTATCACAAAAGAGAAGTTATTGGAGGAAGTAATAGTGAGTGAACAGGAATTAGCAGTGATGTCATCATCTCAGCTGGAAAAAGAGCTGGAGAAGGCATTGCAGTCTGTGGAGCAGGCAAAGGCAGCTTATACGGAAGCCTGCAAGCAGGGAATCTTTGCACGCTTTGGTGAAGCGGCGAAGGAGAAAAAGGGACTTGTAGCAAATGCGGAGGCATATGAAACACAGGTAAGAGGCGCACTCTTTAAGGCAAATCAGTCAGAGACATTAAGCAGTCTGTCTA